>DATNPC010000774.1:0-7325 GCA_036703375.1 Allocoleopsis sp. | reverse complement strand
AGATTCAAGTCAGAGCTTAAGTAAAGGGCGATCGCAAATATCCCGTTTCGGTATCATCCTAGAGATGCGATCGCATTAAAAATGCTGAAATCCTTGCGTTAGAGTCAACCACTCATCCGCATGATTGCCCCGACTGTCTTTTAACCAAACCTCTTTACCTGTGGTAATTTCACCAATAATGGCGGCTCCGTCTCCCAACTTTTTGACCAACGCCTTAGCGGGTTCTGGAGGCAAGCACAGTACGAGTTCAAAGTCTTCACCGCCATACAATGCCCAATCCAACGCTTGTTCGGGAGACACCAGCTTGCTTAACGTTGGAGGGAAGGGAATCGAGGTTCGTTCAACCGTAGCCCCAACACCGCTAGCACGGCAGATTTGCACCACTGCATCGGCTAAACCATCGCTACTATCCATGCCAGCAATAGGGCGTGGCGACTGGGAATCGAACATACTGTACAAAACTGGTAAAATGTCAAGCCTGGGCTGAGGGCGCTGGTGAGCTCGAATTAAATTGGTTCGTTCGGATTCGCTTAGGTGGTTGCCGAATTCTGGATTGAGCAGCAATTCCAAGCCCGCACGCGCGGCACCATGAAAGCCAGTTACGATAATGGCATCCCCAACCTTAGCCGCTTTTCGCTGAATGGTTCGATTCGGGAAAGCTTGTCCAAAAGCGGTGATGGAGATTGTAATAACAGACGAACGACAGATATCGCCCCCGACTATAGGCGTATCGTGCTGGTTCAAGCAGTCAGTCATGCCTTGATAGAGTTGCTCGACCCAACTGACAGCAACATCTCCAGGAACGCTTAAGCCTACGGTAATTCCAAGCGGGGAAGCTCCCATTGCCGCTAAATCCGACAAATTAGCCGCCGCCGCACGCCAACCGGCATCTTGTGGTGAGGTAGTGCGATCGCTAAAATGCACTCCATCCACCAACATATCCGTCGTTACTACCAGCGATTGACCGGACTCTGGAGCGGGGATTACCGCCGCATCATCGCCCACCACATCAATTGGGCAGAAGCGCTGCAACCGTTCTAAAAGTCCCTGTTCTCCAATGTCGCGGACAAGCAGGGAGGACACTTCACCACTCATGCCGTTCTATCAGCACGAGGACGCTTCTGAAGTTTGGGGAAACGATAGAACGTATCCCCATCGGCATCAACTTCGGGAACAGCACCGAACATCTTCACCTGACGCTCTAGATACTTCCGTACCTGCTCCACATCCACCCTTGATGCGGCTGTCAACTGAATCAAAGAAATACAACTGCTCTGATCTTCTAATAGCTGATAAAAAGCATCATCCAATTGTTGACGATTGAAGGCATCCTCCATCTTTTGCTGGCGATTCAAAGGTCCAACACGCACTAAAACAACGGCTAGAGCGAGTAGTGTAATCACCAGGAGTAGGTCAACAATTGGCATGTGAGTCGGTTGGCTACGATTCCGGGATATTGGGTGAAGCCGGTTTAAGAGTCAGATGCGAGCGCTGATTCTGGTTCAGACACAGCTTCAGCAACTGGCGGCTCCACTGACTTCTCAGCTTCTTCCACCACTTTAGCGGATTCAATTGCATCTGGTGTTGTGGGCGTTTGTGCCTGTCCAGATGTGCCTTGAGCAACGGCTTGAGGCTGAACTAAATTCTCCGCCCCTTTAACCACCTTCATCGATTGAATCGCATCGCCTGCTTTGAGCTTTTCTAATACATCTTTACCCTCGACGACATAGCCAAACACGGTATAACGACCATCGAGGAGGTTAAGACCTGCGGGCGTCAGTTCGGGTTCAAACAAGAAGAAGAAGAATTGAGACGAACCCCCATTTGGCTCATTGCCGGGACGTGCCATAGCAACTGCACCATAGGCAGAGAACGGCAGGACTGGCTCCTCACGGTAAAGTCCCGCATCTTCTAAGGTAATGCCATAGATCGGCTCTGAATCTCCTCTGACTAGTACTTCTAGGGGAACTGCGCGGTATTTCCCAGTCGCTGGGTCGATAAACCCATCTTCTTTTCCAGGTGGGTCACCCGTTTGCAGGACGTAGAAGTCTTCAGCGCGGATAAACTCTAAACCATCATAAAAGCCTCGCTGCACCAGATCGACGAAGTTACCAGCAGTCACTGGCGCACTATAGCCATCAACGACTAGGGTTAAATTGCCCTTCTCCGTCGTCACTTCGACTGTGGCGCGACCCTTCAGTTGTGGCAGGTTACTGTACTCAGAAGGTACCTCAAACGGAAACTTCTCGACCATCAACTCTTCGAGCTGACCCACCTGGTCGAGCAGTTTACCGCGTTCGATCAACACATTTTCCTTATCCTTGGCTTCAACTGCTTCTCGGATGGAGGTAATGCCTTGGTTTAGCTCAGCAATTAAGGCTTCTGCTTGGGGTTTTCGAGCATCCGGGACATCAGCTAGCAGTTTATCGGAGCGATCGCTTAAAATTAGCGCTGCTTTGGTAATATCTCTACCGATCGGACTCCAGCGTTTCGCCCGCATTTGCGTCGCGATATCTTCAAGACTGGCTTGAACATCCCGCACGGGTTCATTATTAATCGGTAATGCATACCGCAGCAGGGCTTTGCTATCTGTAATCGCATTCCCCACTGGTAATCGACTTTCACGAGCGGGTTTGTCGTTCCCCGAGTCCCACCAGGCACCGGACAAACCTACTGAAAGCGTGACCAAGAGCACAGCTAGGATGCTGGTCTTGGTCACGCGTTTGCACCAATCGAGCCAAGAATTTTTTAAAGATCGTCTATCCATAATTACCGAAGGCTTCGCACGCTTTGTTTAGGCTTATCCACAGCCTTAGCTTCATTTCTCATCTTGCCATGAAGGGTTACTCTGTGCTTCGCACGGGAATAGTCAATAGGCAACAGGAAGGATAGAAACAATGGTTCCCCGTTGCCTGTTCCAAGCGTTTTACGAGCAAACTTTCTCAGCTTCAACGCTTGATGCACCTAGAGAGAGGTAAAATAAAATGCCGATTGTTCTGCCCTTTAAAACAGGTTCATGATTTCTAGTAATGACTTTCGCACCGGTGTCACGATTGAGTTAGACGGGTCTGTTTGGCGGGTAGTGGAGTTTCTCCACGTCAAACCCGGAAAGGGTTCCGCCTTTGTACGCACGAAGCTAAAAAACGTGCAGAGTGGGAGTGTGGTTGAAAGAACCTTCCGAGCTGGGGAAACGGTTCCTCAAGCTAACCTAGAAAAGCGCACGATGCAGCACACCTACAAAGAAGGCGATCAGTTTGTTTTCATGGATATGGAATCCTATGAGGAAAGCAACCTGAGTGCCTCCCAAATTGGTGAACGTGTCAAGTACCTCACCGAAGGGATGGAGGTCAACGTTGTTACCTGGGGCGAGCAAGTGCTTGAAGTGGAGTTGCCCAATTCTGTGGTGCTGGAAGTTACTGCAACCGATCCGGGTGTCAAAGGCGATACGGCTACTGGTGGAACGAAACCCGCAACGGTTTCTACGGGAGCTCAGGTGATGGTGCCTCTATTTATTTCGGTAGGTGAGCGCATTAAAATCGATACCCGTAACGATTCCTACTTAGGTCGTGAGTAAACTGTTTTAGGCGGGCGAGTCAAGCATTGGGTGTTGGGTGTCAGGGATTGGATAACGTTTGCTTGAATTCACAACTCAAAACTCAAAGCTTGCCCTCAATCCCTAGCCCCTAATCCTTCAAACGAACAGCCCCTAGCCCCGAGTTAACTGTGTCACTAGATTTCAACCAACTCCGCGAACTGCTATCCGCGATCGCTCAAACTGATATTGCGGAACTCACCTTAAAAAGTGCTGATTTTGAACTGACAGTGCGTAAAGGAACTCCCACTGCACCGACTATTCCTCCAATGCTGGGGAGTGTTGGGGAGGTGGCCGCTTCAGACTTTGTGACGGTAGCCGCCCCAACTGCCGTTCCCTCAGTCCCCGCACCTGTCCCTGAAGCAGTGGTTCGAGACAAAGTCTCAGCACCACCACCGACGACACTTCAATCCGCTGAGTCGCAATGGGAAGAGATTAAATCACCGATGGTAGGAACCTTTTACCGCTCACCGGCCCCTGACGAACCTCCCTTTGTCGAAGTTGGCGATCGCATTCGCAACGGTCAAACCGTCTGCATTATCGAGGCGATGAAGCTAATGAATGAAATTGAAGCTGAGGTGTCTGGACAGGTGATGGAAATTCTGGTAAAGAACGGCGAGCCAATCGAGTACGGTCAACCCTTGATGCGGATTAATCCCGGCTGATTATTACTCTATTGTTATCAATAGAGGAAGAATTGCTGCTAAAATTTTGGGATCACTTAAATTTCTGGCCATACCGATGCCAACAGCAAACCCTGTACCACAAGAAGTAGTACAACAAGTTTCTGAGTATTTCAGTATCCTGAGTGAGCCGATGCGCCTGCGAATTTTAAATTTGCTCCGCGAAGGAGAAAAATGCGTACAAGAGTTGGTGGAGGCAACAGCGACGAGTCAAGCAAACGTTTCCAAGCACCTCAAGGTCATGCTACAAGCGGGAATCTTGAGCCGCCGCTCTGAAGGAACATCGGCTTACTACAAAGTCGAGGATGAGTTAATTTTTGAGCTGTGTAATTTAGTTTGCGATCGCCTTGCGACGCGGATCGAGCAGCAAGCCCGTCACTTTCGTGACTTTAGTCTAGCGAACAAAGAGTAAGACGAGCTTGCTGTTATCAACAGGACACTTATAGCGGAAAGTTCTGATTAAAGCTTTCGCGAGTCATGGGCTGATCGAGCATTAAGCCCTCTCCTCCCAAAACCTCTAACGGTTTACCTTCGACTGAAATCCAAACTTTCGCCTTCGGGTCGAGAGTGCTGGCCGTGTACAGAACTTGGGCTACACGACCTGTCATTGAAGCACTACCGCCACCCTCAGTAAATTCCTTAGATAAATCAACGCGAACTCCGTTATTATCTACAGAAAGATTCCGGAGCTTCGTTCCTTTGGGAATTGTAGTGGTCACAGATGAATTGGTAGGACCAGCTAAGAGACGATTGAACGCACTCTTTAAAATTTCATCCTTACTGCCAGCATTATTTAATGCGATCGCGCTGGGAACGACCTCAACTTTATTGTTGACGGTATTGAGCCAATAAACCTGAGCTTTTTGCTCATTCCCTGACGACTGGGCCAGCTTACTGGGTGCAGGGGACGTTGCCGGCGCGGGAGTGTTGGTGGAAGAAATATTAGTATTAGAATTCCAGGCAAACCAAGCTGCCCCACCTCCAGCCGCTAATACAGCAGCAGAAACACCGGCAATGACACCGAGAGGAATGCGACGAGTTACTTGTTGGTGTTGGTCTTGCATATCAAGAACCCTCCTTGAGAACGAGAGAGGATTGGCGCGAACCAGAGGTTCCAGTTTAAACTACACTTGAGCGAGATGCTTTTACTGATAACTGCTTTAAGGGGTGGGAGTTGACTTTTGCTTTGAGGGATCGACTCGAACAAAAGCCGCTACATCTAACGCGCCTGGTTGTACGTTCAATTGTAAAAGCCGCGCTATGATGCCTGCCTCTTCCAACTTGCGGAGATCTAAACGGTTACTTAAGCCCCTGGTTAACCCGGCTGCCAGTGTAGGAGAGAGAGGTTTCCCATTTACTAATACGGTTGGCTCAATCAGCTGTATGCTGCGCCCTGCTACAACGCCTAGCCCCGACTCTAGCACGAGTGCTAGCGGTTCTGCATCCTTCTCCCGCAACTCGACGTGGAACCGCAAACGCTTGTTGTCGAGAAACGCGACTTTAGGGTTAACAATCTCATAGCGTTCAGGCGAACCTCCGAGAAAGCGACTGAAAATTAACCGCAATCGGTTCTTCACCGCAGGGGACTCTAATGCTTTATTGAGATCGGACTCGGTTAGGGCGACATGCAGTCCAGCTTGTACGGGTTGCCGTAAAGAGTCCCTCGCTGCCTGCTGCCCCCCTCCTCTCAAGCGCTGTATATCGAGATTAATCGGGTCAGTTTCTAATTCCAGCATGTCAAGTCGGACATCCGGTGTTACCCACAACCCTCGCCCCGCAATTCTCACCCGCTCGACCTTTCCTTGCACGATTTGGTAGCTAGGAGCGTTGTCAACGCGGACTTGCAACTGTTCTACCTTATCAAACCGGGAGCGGAGGTTATTGGCAATTACGCGATCGATGACTAAGCCTGCTGGAGAGACGAGTGCGAGCAAACCTGAAAGGAGGATGGTGAGAATTTCCATAGACGTATAGACTTCGGCGTTTAGGGTATCCAAGCGTTGAGCGCTACCCAAAAGATTATCCGCGATCGCAGTGACGTTGAGTGCGATCGCATTTCTCAGATTTGGTGAAAAAGGCTCCAGGGCAGAAGGCAGAAGGCAGAAGATTCAGTAGGGACACTCTTGCTTTGCGCTCCTACAAATAAAGCTCTAACCATTTGTCAAAGGTCTTACAATTTGGGCTGTAACTCCCAAGGCTGTAGCACTCGCAGCTAAACCAGCATCTGCTGTAACTAAAGGTATCTCAGGAGAAAAGGCGATCGCTAAATGCAAAGCATCTAAACTTCGCAAAGGAACTTCAAACCTAGCAATCCAATCACGAGCCAAGGTGTAGTGAATAGATTCGACGGTAAGATGACGATAAAAGCCATTGTCCATGTCAGATTGGAAACGATTTGCGATCGCCTGTGCTGCCTCCTGAGAAATTTCTCCCATTCGCACTCGTCGGGATAGGGCTGAAAATAATTCAACTTCCACTAATTGGCTCAAAGCTGGCTCTGGTTCATTGCTCAGCAAATCGTCTATGACTTCACTTAAGGCTTCTCGCCAGTAAAAGGGAGCCAACGCGCTCGTATCCAAGTAAATCAATAACGTTCTCCAAGTCTTGATTGAATAATCGTTGTACTCAACGGTTCGCCAGTCAGTGATACAGAATCTCGAAATCTTTTCGCTCTCAATACCCATTCCCTTCTAGTTTTTGGCGGCACAAGTCGTGCCACTTCCGCACTACCATCGACTAAGATTATTTCTTCCCCCTGAGCTACCCTCTCTAAGAGAGTTTTTAAATTAGCTGCTACCTCTTCAACACTGATTCGTAACATATTCTTTCCAATGGCATAATGCCTCAACTTTGGCTTTCATTTGCAGCTTAACTTTAATAGAGTTAAGAGATTAAAAATGATTAGGAAATCTAGGGCGTGTCATCAAATAGATGTCAATCTAGTTTAAAATCGATATCCTCGTTTGCAGGTTGAGTAATCTCAGGAGTGCTAGAATGACACGCCGCTATGCTTTGCGGGATGACCAGTGGGAACGCATCAAAGACCTACT
>DATNPC010000773.1:0-6029 GCA_036703375.1 Allocoleopsis sp. | reverse complement strand
AGAAGTGATTTCGATATTACTCGGTAACACCGTTTAAGATGCTCACAGTTTCAATCCCTGATAGGGATTAGAAGTGATTTCGATCATCAGGAAAGGCAATATTCGTTAGGAACTCTCGGTTTCAATCCCTGATAGGGATTAGAAGTGATTTCGATAGCGGACATCTGAAACCCTTATTCTATGAAGTTTTCCAGGTTCGGTTGCGCGGAATTCCTCTTAATATACTATTTCAGCTCCGCGATCGCACCTGAGTCAATCCTTCAATTCCGCTAAAACCCTTTCATAATAAGGCTTCCAAGAGTTGCGCGGAACTCCGTTTCTCCTCAAAACGCGCAAACGTTTACAGTAAAAAGCATTGAGGCTAAAATTAGCCGCCTCTGCCACAAACACCTACCCATCCGCGCCAATCGTCCTGAAGCTAAAGTCTAGTTGTTACTTCTAACAGGGCAACGCCTACGCTTCGACGGGAACTGAAGCATGAACCAACGCGGAAAGGCCACTGGTTTGCTCGGTGCCATTCACTGCCAAATCGCTATGACACAGATAAATTCGTTCGCTCACACGACCGAGTAAATCTCGTAAAATCCGCTGCAATCGTTCTTCATCCGCGTTAATTCTATCTTCTTCAGTCCATGGGCGTCCCGACCATTCCTTGAGGAATATAGGAGCGCCGAACAAGGTTGCAGCTCCGCCAATCTCCCAAAGGTGAGAACTCGCATCTAGCCAGAAGTGCCAACGGTGAGAGCGACGACTGGCGCGGTATTGGAAAATCGTTGCCAAAGTTACGGCACCCGATGCTTCTGGAGCAAGGCGACGGACGGGGTAAGGATTTGCGGTAACGGTGCCACGACGCAGTAGCCCAATGAATTTAGCAATGGTTGTGTGAGAGGGATTTCCTGCTCTTGCCCCAGCATCGGGTGGCGTTTGCAGGTTGATAGAGGGCAACTGGACGCTTGTCACCGTTACTTCGTCTCTCGGCGTTTTCCGCAGACGTGCATCGACTTCCCAGTAATGTTGAGCGGTTTCCATCAATTCTCGCAGTGCCGCGATCGCATCATAAGGCAGGTTGCTGCCATTCCACAAAAATTTCTGAATCGCTCGGTCGAGTACTACGACGCACGACGAGATGAGATGCTGTTGCTGTTGCGATCGCTGCTCGTTCAACCACGCTACAATCTCGGTGTACGCGGCTGTCGCTCGATGTCCTAATCGATCCCAACGGGCAAAGGATTCCACGGGTAATAAGCGAGGTTGTTCCGGATCGGGGGCAAAGCAGTAGTCGGCTAATAAGCCAGCACGAACCGGATCGATGTGGGGAACGAGAGATGGGGACGATGCCGAGAGTTCCTCAACATTCTTTTTCTCCTCTCCAGGTTGCTGGGTTGCCGCGTCTGCTTGAGTATCTCGCGAGCGTGCCGCATCTTCTCGTTGACTCAGAACCACCAGCATTTGCGCGATCGCATCTCGGTCTACTAAACGCCCTAACCCAGGATACACTAGTGCCAAGAGCGTCAGGAGTGCCTGAATCATGGGCGAACTGATGAGCGGACGTTGGTCGTTGAGGGGTTCTACAGGAATACCGCTACTGGTGAGGATTTCCCTGAGAGTATAGCGCGCGATCGGGTCTAAACCGGGTGCAATGACGGCAATCTCTCCGGGGGCAACATGCCCCGATTTGACTTCCTCAATAATCACCTGAGCAGTTTTCCGTAACAAGGCGGCACGAGAGGTGGTTTGAATTGATTGTATCGATTCGGGTAAGCCTGTCAGCAGGATTGGGTTTTGGGCTAATTCCAACACCACGTCTCCCAACGTACTAGCTAAGGAGCTATTGGGTGGCGTCTCCAACGCTTCTATCTGGCATCGTCCGGCCAACCCTTCGAGATAATTGGGATCGGCATTCAATCCCAATCGCACTTTCCCGTCGGGATTGTAGGTAAAGGCTCCCACTGCACCTTGTTCTAATAAACACTCAAATAAGTCTCGCGCGATCGCGGGATAATCATCTACATCATCGGCTACCACGGCTCGATAGCGCTGCTTTAAATGCTGCTGATACCTTGAGTCTGGCAATAGCTGACTCCAGTACAGTTCGGTGAGGATGCCGTAAGTCAGCAAGCCCCGCTCCAAACACCAATGCTGCCAGTCCAAGAGCATCTTCCCCACTCTCTCCCAAACCTCCGGCGTCCCCTCTTCTTCTGGTATGCCTTCTTTGAGCATCAAGGGAATGTCCTCTATCGGTGTCCCACCCACCCCTGCCAACAGCAACAAATCTAAGATGCGGCGAACTCTGGTGTACTCATTCGTTCCGAATACCTGTAGACTCCAGTGTTCCATTTCTGTTGCCCATAGCTCGGTGGCTAACTCTTGCTCGGTTTCCGGACGTAACCGCAAGGGAAACTGCGCTCGAAGATTCAACCGTTGAATGAGTAGCGGCCAAAATAACATCACCTCATCCTGAAAGAATCCCAACGGAGTCTTCGCACGCACTGGATACCGCCCTTGGATTGCTGTCGTCAACAATTGACCCAATTCGCGCCGATTATCGTCATTGGCCGCAAAAATTAAAATTGCTGGAGCAATTTGGCGATCGCGTCGGTTCATCCGGGAGGATAGATAAGCGCTTTGAGGCGATTTCCCCAGCCCTTGTTCCACCCATTGTCGGAATTGATTGACTAGGCAAGTCGTCTTGCCGCTGCGAGTCGATCCGGTTATCCAAAGCGAAGTCTGAAGCATTTGTGTATATTTGTTAATATACTACGTACACTAGATTTAGAGACTGTGGCACTATAGAGTGCCAGAATGTGCTGGTCCATATCCTCTGGTGAAACCAACAGTTTTTATGAATCTCAACTCCCTTTTCCGTACCGCTAACCGCTGGTTCTCCGACACGCCCGAAAGAGCTTTAGACCAAGCCTACAGGGCAGCATTAATGATTAAAGCCATTGAAGATGAGCATTTTAACGGAAAAAAAATATCTGCCAACTCCGGCGAGCATAGCGATAGTGTAGTTTCCTATTTTGAAGCCGATTTACGGAAGTATTTAACCATTATAAGAACTCGGTTAGCCGAATTTAAGATTACTCGTTCTGTTTTGGGCGATTCTGATGCAAGGCGAATTAATAATGCCAGGGTAGAAACTCCAGGTAACCCAGCTCAATATTATCCCGTAGCTGTTTCTGAAAAACAGTCGATTATCATTGAGAAACTTAATTTTATCGATGAAGTCTTATTACGATATTCGGAGAAAGAGAAAATACCAAGAGCATTGGTTCCCCTCTCTCAACGCCGAGAAAGTCAAATTATAGAATCGGATATCAATGACGTTATTGTCAATAACTCTAAAAGTCAACCCAAGTCATTGCAAAGGGAGCCAATTACTCAAAATGGTGTAATTACTGATGTCGAGACAGTATCTGACAAAACAGGAGTACTCCCCCGTTCAATTTTAAGGACGTTTAATCGGATTCAGAAAGAATTAGATCCAAAAGCTGAAGAAGAAGTTGTTAGAAACTTCCGCAACTCCAAGCTGAAAACCATAATATCTCTCAAATTTATTTTAACTTTAATTATTGTTCCTATTTTAACTCATCAAATTGCTAAAACGTTTGTGGTCGGTCCACTGGTCGATCGCTACTACAGCCCGAATAAAGAATCGGAGCGAATCTTTCTGAACGCTGACATGGAAGAGGAGGCGTTTGTCGAGTTAAAGAAATTTGAAGAAGAACTCCGATTTACCACTCTATTGGGCTTAGCTCCTAAAATCTCACCTGAAGACATGGAAGAACGGGTGAAGGAAAAAGCGATTGAAATTTCCAAGGACTATCTGGGGAGAAGTGCTAATGCCATTAAAAATGTTTTCTCTGATATTCTATCTCTCGTTGCCTTTGGTTTGGTTATCTTTACCAGCCGACAAGATATCGTAATTTTAAAATCCTTTATGGATGATATTGTCTATGGTCTCAGCGATAGCGCCAAGGCATTTATCATCATTTTGTTTACCGATATGTTTGTGGGATTCCACTCACCTCACGGATGGGAAGTTATCCTTGAGGGGGTATCCCGACATTTAGGATTACCGGAAAACCGCTCGTTTATCTTCTTGTTTATTGCAACATTCCCCGTTATCCTAGATTCTGTAATTAAGTATTGGATTTTCCGCTATCTCAATCGCGTATCGCCCTCTGCCGTGGCGACTTATCGCAACATGAACGAATAATGTAGCCAGTCTAAATCATTCGTAAAAACGTTCAAGACGGTAGTAGGTAATGGCTCATGGGTAAGTGGTAATTGAAACTTCTTACCCCTTACCCATGACTCTTACCTCTCTTAGGTGCTTCTATTCAATCTTCTTGATAAATCGTGAGCTGTTTTGGCTGATACTGCTTGATAGTCCAGGAAACTATCACCGCTTCTTCCTGCTCTAAATCTTCAATATATCCAGGGTAGTGAAGCTTGGCTTCTTTTTGGCTGAGGAAAGGGCCGAAGTAGTAAGTACAAGACGGCTTATCTGTTACGATTTCTACCCACCAGGCTAATCCCAAAATCTCTAAAATAGAAGTCAGAAGATTTTTGGCGTCCTCTAAAATCTTTAGGCTCATCCTCTTTGCGTCGTTGGCTTGGCTTGTCTGCACCCCGATCATACTACAAGCTAGGATTTAGCTAGAGTTAGAGGAGCGATATATATTGATCGGCAGTCAGCTTTCAGCTGTCAGCTCCTGAATGAACGCTTAAATGAGTAGAACTATTGATCGATCGCTCGCGTTGACAAATGAAAATCTGAATAGCCAGTTTGTGGAAAGTACTCAATCACCCAATTAGCGTTTTCTTGTAGAGTCTGTATCATACTTTTGCGAATCAAATTTTTCATTCGCAGTTCCTCTGCTGAGGAGCTGTAAAGCAATTTGAGGTTTTCCGGTAACGATTGTCTCCCCTCAAGTAACGTATAGTAGTTCGGAGTTTGATTGAGGATGCAGTTTATTAATCGCCGCCGTAGTTCTGGAATAGAAAAGGCTAATTGATACGGTTCTACAGGATATTCTTTAAGAATATCTTCAAACTCCTCATTGACTAGAAGTAGAGTTAAATTGATGATTTCTTGCGACATTCTGAAGGCAGCTCTTGGATAATAATCAGTGAGTCCTCTGAACAACAGCTATCTGACTCACCTAGAGAGTTAGGGCTTAATTGGTTCATGCATCACTCGATTGGAGAACGCGCAACTGAGAGCAAGGGATAAGAGTGCTAACAGTCTCGCTCGAGTAAATTGCTAGATAGGTATCTGGTACGGCTTCAAATAACAAGCGCTGGCTTGGAAAAACAATGCGCTCGAAGTGCAATTCTGGATGATGCTTGAGCCGAATGACTTGAATGCGATCGCTACTATTGGTGTAGATGCAGAGGATGCGATGGTGGGATTCTGGTAAAGCAGATTCCCGCGAGGGAGTGAAGGTTGAATGCATAGCTACGAGTCGTAAAGGCAAGCCAGATAACCTGGGAGATACTAAAAATGCAGGCTAACTAGCAGTTACGGCATGAACACCTTAAACGCGATCTCTGCCTATTCAGCCTGCCGAATCCCCCAGGTGTAGCTTGGGAGTTGGTCATATAAAACGATACCGACTGCGATCGCGCAGCGTCCTCTGTCTGAAGAGGACTTTACTGTAAATTTTATTTGTAACTCTGGATACTGATTGATTTTACAATCTCAAGTCCGTTAATAGCGCTTCTCGATGGGTGACGATACATCGGTAGGGGAGATGCATGCGTTGCCTACAGCCCTGCGCGATCGCATAATTGAGAACCACTATACTGCTAACCCATCTCCTGGCGTCTCCTCCTCATGCAGTGCCACACCTGCCAAAAAATCTCCATCATGAGATAGATAATTAAGAGATCCAATTCTCTGTACTAGCCTGAAAATGCTTAAGAAAAGTATCTTTACTAAAATTCTCACATCCCTGCTCACGTTTGTGCTCGTTGTTGCCTGTAGTCAGAGCAAGACACCGAACACAACCACCACTACTAGT
>DATNPC010000772.1:0-6193 GCA_036703375.1 Allocoleopsis sp. | reverse complement strand
ATCAAGCCTCAAAACATCATTCGGCGTCAAGATAGTGACGATGTAGTGCTGTGCGAGTTGGGTATAACCTGTTGGCTCACACCTGGAGCGATGCAAACCCACGCCAGTCTGCTGTCCGCCGGATATGCCCCGTTAGAACAGTATGTCTTCGAGGCAGAACGAACGAAGGCTACAGATGTCTATGCCTTGGCAGCAACGTTATACCACTTGGTTACAGGACGTCCTCCATTACCCCCACCAGTTCGTCAAGCCCTTCGGGCTTATAACCGAGATCGACTGTTTCAGCTAAACGCCGAGCAAGAGTCCCCTAAACTCAACCCAGTTATTAAACAAGCGATTTGTCGCGGTTTAGCTATAGAAGCTCAAAAGCGTCCTCCCACTGTAGAAGCTTGGCTTTCCTTGCTCAAAGTTCAAAAGAAAACGAAACCAAAATTGACAGGGAACCAAAGCTCAGTCCAAGGGGATTTGAAACCCGCCATGACCCGACGCCAAATGTCCGCGCCGCCGATGCCAGAGACTATCAGCACACCTCGCTCTACGCCAGTTCAGCCCTCAGCGACTCTATTCCACTCTCAACATTCAGAGCAGGCAACGGAGAACTCTGCTAACCTCGCTAGCGAAACTCCACCACTATCGGCGATTCACAATAATGGAGCCTATAAATCGACAACTCCTCAACGCTTATTCAAAAACCTGACTCCTCAAGGTTCTATCCCAACTCCTCTCAAAGCTGCCAAATCGCTCTTACCACTGCGAGCATTGCTCATGACCGGTGCTATTGCCGCTTCTGTGGGGATTGGATTTGGCTTTGCCATTCGGATTAATGGCCCTAATGTACCGGGTTCAACCTTCTTGCACACCAAGCAATCCTTTCCTCCTAGCCACAAGTGGCCCAGGTCAGAACCCCAACTTTGAATGTTACTCAGAAGTTTTTTAATCTGGCGAGAAGCCTCTTTATCCGCCAGCCGTCAAGGCTTTCAGGTACGATTTCGATTAAACAAGTTATAATTTTGTTGCAGATGCTAAAGAAATTTTTTCATGAGTAATTCTGTAATTCACGCATTTTTTGTGGGCAGAGCGCTAGCTCAAGTCATCAACGAACAGCTAGAAGACTCTTTGACGAATGCCCTAAGTGAACTCGGTAAATTTGATGCCGAACAACGCGAACGATTGCGGCAATTCACTGAGCAAGTCATGGAACGAGCCGATCGCGAAGCCGAGACAGCAACGCTGGGACGAACGACTACAACCATTGTTCCGCGTGGTTCCCAACCTGCCGATTTGCAAGCAACCATTGACGATCTTCGCGCCGAAATTGCCCGCTTGCGTGCCGAGCTGCAAGCTTATCGCAATCAATCTGCCTAAAACCAGATACGCGACCCACTGGTAAAGAGTAAATTTCTAATTGTAGTAGAGATTTGCTCTATAGGAAAAACCTACTTTTATTGTCTATTTCAAACCTGTTGCAGCTTTTTTAACGGCTTTTTTGAAAAACTAATCTAGGAATTCGAGTGTCTGCTCTTTCTCAAGACTCTGTCAACCTCAAGTCGTATCAGGAACGCCCGCTGTCAACGCAACGTTCCGAAGGCAATGTATATAAAGACAATGCTTACCGGTGGAATCGAGAAAATTACTCCCGTCAGCGACGCTTTGTTGACATCTGGGCTTTTGTTCTGACCCTACTCACTGGATTGTGGCTCGACAGTAAGCCTTGGAGCTATCCTGGCGGCATCACAGACGAAAAACGAGCAGCTAGACGCAGAAGACAGGCGATCTGGATTCGAGAAACGTTTCTAGATCTAGGTCCAACTTTTATCAAGGTTGGGCAGCTTTTCTCGACTCGTGCCGATTTATTCCCTAGCGAGTACGTCGAAGAACTTTCCAAATTACAAGATCGGGTACCTGCCTTCAGCTACGAACAAGTTGAAGTCATTATCAAGCAGGATTTAGGAAAACCTGTAGGCGAACTGTTCCGCAGTTTTGACCCGATTCCTCTGGCTGCCGCTAGCCTGGGTCAGGTTCACAAAGCTCAACTCCACAACGGCAATGAAGTCGTCGTTAAGGTACAAAGGCCGGGGTTGAAAAAGCTTTTTAGCATTGACCTCAAAATCCTTAAAGGCATTGCTCGTTATTTCCAAAACCATCCAGACTGGGGACGCGGTCGAGATTGGATGGGGATTTATGAGGAGTGCTGCCGGATTCTGTGGGAAGAGATTGAGTATCTTAACGAAGGTCAAAACGCCGATACATTTCGTCGCAATTTCCGGAACTATGACTGGGTTAGAGTACCGCGTGTATACTGGCGGTATACCTCACCACGGGTGCTGACTCTGGAATACCTTCCAGGAATCAAGATTAGCCATTACGAGGCTTTAGAAGCGGCTGGTCTAGATCGGAAATTGATTGCTTGCCTTGGAGCGAAGGCCTATCTTCAGCAGTTGCTGAATGACGGATTCTTCCACGCCGACCCTCATCCCGGCAATATCGCGGTCGATCCGGATGGTGCTCTAATCTTCTATGATTTCGGCATGATGGGTCGCATCAAGACGAACGTGCGCGAGCAGCTAATGGAAACGCTCTTCGGGATTGCGGAAAAAAATGCCGATCGCGTTGTTACGTCTCTCGTTGAATTGGGTGCCCTTTCCCCGGTGGATGATATGGGACCGGTACGGAGATCGATCCAGTATATGCTGGATAACTTCATGGATAAGCCTTTCGAGACGCAATCAGTGGCTTCAATCAGCGACGATCTCTACGAGATTGCTTACGATCAACCGTTCCGCTTTCCTGCAACATTCACCTTCGTGATGCGAGCCTTCTCTACTCTAGAAGGGGTCGGGAAGGGCTTAGATCCAGAGTTCAACTTTATGGAGGTTGCAAAACCCTTTGCATTGCAGATTATGACCACAAACGGCAATGGCCCTGATGGCAATAGCTTCCTCAACGAACTGGGACGCCAAGCCGCGCAAGTTAGCAGTACAGCGTTGAGTTTGCCCCGACGCATTGAAGATACGATTGAAAAATTAGAGCGGGGAGACCTGCGGGTGCGAGTGCGGTCGATTGAATCAGACCGAATTCTCAGGCGTATTAGCAGTATTCAGTTGGGAACCAACTATACTTTACTAATCAGTGCCTTCACCCTGTCGGCTACCATCTTATTTGTCAATGGTAAAGTAGGGCTAGCAGTGGTCGTTACTTTGATAGCGGCGATTGCGGCATTTGCCCTAATTCGCTTGCTCAGGCGGCTCGACAGATTCGATCGCATGTTCTAACTTAGTCTAAAGATTTTGACGCAAGCCGACAATTTATGAAATGTTGCTTCACGGGTCTCACCGATCCGGGACTCCTTCGTACTGTCAACCAGGATGACTACTATATTGACCCTCGGGGTCGCTTTTTCATCGTCGCTGACGGCATGGGGGGTCATGCCGGTGGACAAGAAGCCAGTCAACTCGCAACTGAGGCGATTCAGACTTATTTAGAGAAACACTGGCAGTCGGCGGCAACGTCTGAGGAATTACTGGAGCAAGCACTGCTGGAGGCTAATCAGGCGATTTTGCAAGATCAGCAAAATCATCCAGAGCGATCGGATATGGGGACTACAGCAGTTGTAGTCATGTTTCGCCAAGATCAGCCTTGGTTGGCACATGTAGGAGACTCTCGCCTTTATCGGTTCCGAGGCTCACGCTTAGAGCAGATTACAGAAGACCACACCTGGGTGGCACGGGCTATGAAAGCGGGGGACTTGACACCCGAGCAAGCCCGGATGCATCCTTGGCGTCATGTCTTGTCTCAATGTCTGGGTCGTAAAGATTTGCCAAAAGTTGAGGTTCAACCAATAGACGTACAACCAGGCGATCGCTTACTTTTATGTACCGATGGTCTTACAGAAGAACTGTCCGATGCTTCGATCGCATCCTCTCTCCAAGCAAGTTTGAAGGGTGAAGAAACCGCTGTTCGCCTGATTGAGGCAGCGAAGGAGAAGGGAGGTAGAGACAATATCACGGTAGTGATTGTGGAAGTTCTCGATTCGAGTCAGGGCTGACTTGACGTTATTCCGGTTTCACGGCAAGTTTTGCCGGAATTCATGCTAGTACTGCAGTAATAGGTCATGCCTTTGGAGGACGGATACCACTGGCTCATCAGCCGACGTGCATCTAATCTACACGCCAGTAACCCTGGCTTTTGGAGTCAGTCGTCAGTTCTCCATGTCACTACCAGCAAGAGCAACGAGCAGAGATTCCTGATACACTGACCCGAAAGCGAACAGTGATTGCTCGGGCGTGCTGCAATCTCTTCAATTAGAGAAAATCGCTCCAGAGAAAATTATTCCATGCTGCACTCTCAGACCCTAACGAAACGTTAGCCGGTAGCTGATGGCGTAGCGAAGCACCTGAATATACAAATGTAGAATCAGGGAGTCGATCAACTGTAGGAAGGAGAATCTAACGATGGACATCAAGTCAGTCTCTCTAGAAATTCCCGAAGGCTGTAATATTATCGTTGGTCACAGCCATTTTATTAAAACGGTTGAAGATTTGCATGAAATCATGGTGGGAACCTCACCCCAGGTGAAATTTGGTCTGGCATTTTGTGAGGCATCGGGCCCCTGCTTGATACGGGTGACGGGCAATGACGACGCTCTGCAAGACGTGGCGACAAAGAATGCAAATGCGATCGCGGCAGGGCACACATTCGTAATTTTGATGAAAGAAGCTTATCCCATCAACTTCTTGAATGCCATCAAACTCTGTCCGGAAGTCTGCACTATTCACTGCGCGACAGCTAATCCTGTGGATGTCATTCTCGCTGAAACTCAACAAGGTCGGGGAATTATCGGAGTTGTCGATGGCTTCTCACCAAAAGGGATAGAATCTCCCGAACAAGTAACCGCTCGCAAGGAACTTCTGCGCCAGATTGGTTACAAGTTATGAGCTATTCAAAGTTCTGTAGGAGGTGTCACCGGAACATAAGGCATGGCGAAAAAACCACGTACCTTCTGGTTCCTGTCACCTACTTTTTGGGTAGATCGAAATCCTAAAACAGTCCTTTTGCGAGGAGGTACGCCAGGAACAAAGGTTGTACCGACAGGGATTCGCTCAACTCGAATGACAATATCGTTGCGTTGAGGATAGTTGGGATCGTAGATATTGATATCGATTGTGGTATCTGAAATTTCCGAGTAGCTATAGGCTAAAACCTGATGATTTTTCCAGAGTTCAAAGCTGTCAGTACCACCGACATACACCAAACCTAAAACAACTGGATTCCCATCATCCAACTTGGCACGAATTTCCTCAAACTCATCGTAAGTCCGCTTTTGAGTGCCAAGAATGGTATCGTCAGGTAGCATCATCCACTGAGCAAACTTAGCAACATACTCGCCTAATGCACCAAACGTATCGATCTGTCGTCGATAAAGGTACTTGTGCAGCAATGACCCTTGTTCTGGTGCCGTAGTCGCTATAGGAATACTTTGGTCTGCTAGAAGAAAGTCATAGGCAGCAGAAGACATACCTCCACAAAGACCATAGTTGCGTTCGACGGTTGTCAGGTTTGGCAAATTAGGAATAGAGAAAGGTAAGGGATAGCCTGAAAAGTTATTAATAAACTTGAACCCATGTACAGCGGGTTTGAAGTCAAACGCAGGAATCTCCGGCAACCGGAACTCATTTTGGAACGGCACCATCATGGCCGTATGAACGCAGCGCCGACCGTTAAAGGTATAGCGAAACTCTAGATAAGGGAGGTAAATATCTGTTAAATCAGGGACGCGCCGCGTGCGGGTAGTCAGCGTCCAGTCCCACGGAATATCGCGCGGTTCTTGCGTGGTAACGGTGTTGTAGTCGAGGTAGCGAGAGGGTTCAAAGTGAACGGTAAATTTCCCATCGCTATTTGAACGACCGGGTTCAAGGGTCAAATCGTCATCACCCTTCCCTGGTTCATCTTTATCAAAAACACGAACAAGAACGCCTGGGGCTGGGAAGCCATTCGCAAAAAGAACTTTCCCGGAGAAATTTTCAGCCATCGCTTACGCTTTTGAACCTGAGAGCTTGAAGTAGGAAATTTTGGCATTTAACTACACAGTCTAGGAACGCCGTTCCGCACTCCTGCAAGATTCTTTAAAAATAACTTGAAAAATAACCCCTTTGCGTAAGTCCTATCGAGCATGGCGTACCTTGGGTGTTCTGCC
>DATNPC010000771.1:0-2607 GCA_036703375.1 Allocoleopsis sp. | reverse complement strand
AAGGGAAAGATGTTCTAGAGGCAGCCTGCGGTACGGGACAAGGCTTAGGCTATTTGGCTAAACGGGCTAAACGTTTCAGCGCTGGCGACTACTCGTCGGAGATTCTCAAAATTGCCAAAGACCATTATGGCGATCGCATTGAGTTAAAGCAATTTGACGCTCAATCGCTACCCTACCCCGATAACTCAATAGATGTCATTATTCTGTTTGAGGCAATATATTACATCCCTTCGGCGGAGAAATTTGTCGATGAGTGTCGGCGCGTCTTGAGACAAGGGGGTAAAGTCCTAATTGCAACTGCCAATAAGGATTTATATGATTTCAACCCCAGTCCATATAGTTACAACTACTACGGCGTCGTCGAGCTAAACGATTTATTCTCGACTAGAGGATTTTCAGTAGAGTGTTTCGGGAACACACCCGTGACTGAGGTGTCATTACGACAAAAGATTTTGCGTCCGATCAAGAAATTTGCCGTAGATTTTGGGCTGGTGCCCAAGACAATGGGCGGCAAAAAGCTGTTAAAAAAGCTAGTTTTTGGCGGATTAGTCAAAATGCCTGCTGAAATCGAAGAGGGCATGGTTCCTTATGTCGAACCAACGAAATTGCCCATCTCTGAACCCGATCGCAAACACAAAGTACTCTACTGTGCTGCTACTCTCCTTTGAGAAGTAACCTGTCCTCCTAGCAAGTTCCATTAAAAAATCCGTGATGCAAAGGACTATCCCATTCTTTAATTATCAAGCTTTATTCACCCCTCAAGAAGAAGAATTAACGCCTGTACTGCTCGATGTGATGCGTCGGGGCGCTTTCATCCTGCAAAAGGATTTGCGCGAATTTGAAGCGAATTTGGCAAAGTTCGTCGGGGCTAAATATGCTTTTGGTGTGGCAAATGGCACAGATGCCCTGATTATTGCCCTCCGTGCAGCCGGAATCCAAGCTGGAGATGAGGTCATCTTACCGTCCCACACCTACATTGCCACTGCAGCTGCCGTACACTTCGCGGGTGCTACCCCGGTTTTGGTAGAGTGCGGCACCGACCATCTGATCGATTCAACATCCATCGAAGCGGCAATCACCCCTAAAACCCGTGCCATTATGCCCGTGCAATTGAATGGTCGCACCAGCGAAATGGATGCCGTGCAAAAAATCGCTGACGCAAACGGCTTACTCATTATTGAGGATGCCGCTCAAGCGCTAGGTTCCCAGTATAAAGGACAATGTGCCGGTACATTTGGGGTTGCTGGAACCTATAGTTTTTATCCCGCCAAAGTTCTGGGTTGCTTCGGCGATGGCGGCGCAGTTGTCACTAATGACGATGCCATAGCGGAAAAAGTTAGCCTTTTACGCGATCACGGACGCAATGACGACGGATTAATTGTCGATTGGGGTTTGAATTCTCGTCTGGATAACTTGCAAGCAGCTATCCTGAACTTTAAGCTACAAACCTTCCCGCAAGCTGTAGAAAGACGCCGTGAAATTGCCCGTCGCTATCAAGCAGAACTTTCAGAAATTTCAGATCTCGTCTTACCTCCCAGCCCTGACTCTGATCCCAACCATTTTGATGTGTATCAAAACTATGAAATCGAATCGAGTTATCGGGATGCTCTGAGAGACCATTTAAAGAAAGATGGGATTGGCACGCTCATTCAGTGGGGAGGGAAAGCCGTTCACCAATTTAAAGACCTCAACTTTAATATCACTCTACCCTTTACAGAAAAAATGTTTGAGCGGTGCTTGATGTTACCGATGAATACTTCGCTGAGTGATGACGATATTGACTACATCTGCGCTTCGATTCGCCACTTTTACCGTTTAGCAGCATGACGGATTCATTAACACCCAATCTGGGTATCTTAGCTGACCCCACGCAGCTGACAGAACCAATCAACATAGAAGGCTGTAATCTCGAACTCTTGGCTTCTCAACTCAAGCGAATGATACTTATTCGCCGAGTGGAAGAAACCATTGCCGATATGGTAGCAACGAGGGAAGCCAGATGTCCGTGTCATTTAGCGATCGGTCAAGAAGCAACGGCCGTTGGGGTTGCCGAACATTTGAGAAAAAGCGATCGCATTTTTGGCTGTCACCGTTCTCACGCTCACTACCTCGCTTTAGGCGGTGAACCGTACACTTTATTTGCCGAAATTTTAGGGCGAATTACCGGCTGTGCTGGTGGGATGGGAGGGTCGATGCATCTGTATGACCCAGAGCGCGGATTATTAGGAACCGTTCCCATCGTTGCCGCAACGATTCCCATCGCAACAGGTGCTGCTCTAGCCGCGAAAATGGACAACGGCACGGATATCGCTGTGGCTTTTTTTGGTGACGGTGCAACCGAAGAAGGTGTTTTTCACGAAAGCTTAAATCTCGCTTCTGTTCTCGGTCTACCCATTCTCTTTGTTTGTGAAAATAATCTGTTTTCAAGTCACCTTCATATCAGCCTACGGCAACCCTACAATTCAATTACTCGCTATGCCGTAGCACACGGCATGGCTACCCAAGTGGTTGATGGCAATGATGTTGTGGCAGTATCGAGAGCAGCCAGCGAACTGATAAACCAAGCGAGAGAGAGTAGAAAACCTGCTCTGCTAGAGACTGTAACTT
>DATNPC010000770.1:0-7780 GCA_036703375.1 Allocoleopsis sp. | reverse complement strand
ATCTTCAAGCCTGTATGTGTCAAGAAATTAGTTATGTTCATTGGATGACTAAATTAACCAAATGTTAACTTAAAACTCTCAGATAGGAAGAGTCTACCTAAATATGTAAAGTTTTGTATCAGAATTCAACATTTCTGGGTTTGACGTTGGCATAAATGAACAAGTCTCCACCAGCAGCCTCAAGCAATTGAGCCATTTTTATACCCAATTGGTATAATCCGCATTCATTGAACGACAACGTCCTACTCAAGAGCGATGAGAGAGCACTACAGAATTTGTAACTAATTGAAGAACTGCCCCACTGTTGACCAGGCACTATGGATTTCTTCAAGCAACTCTCTCTGAAAATTCGTTTCTTTCTAGGGTCGCTTCTCTATGTCAGCTACGCCCCAAAAGCCTATATATACTCGCGCAGACGCGACGCCATTGAGCGTCAATTTCCTAGCCTTCAGGGTCAAGATACGTTCGATAAACCTGGAAAACTAATTGAGGCAGAGCCAAAACCCAGAGGTTGTCGCTTTTATTTTGAGCAAGCCGAGCTGGAAATTACTTTTCTCGCGCCCGATTTAGTCCGAGTTGAATGGTTTCCTGGCATACCTCCCATTCCTTATGCCATCGCTCGCCATGATTGGTCGGAAGTCGAAACAAACGTAGAGCAAATAAGCGATGGCTGGACTGTCTCTAGCGCGGCTCTAAAAGTCATCGTTGGCGTAGATGGCTCTGTGAAATTCTGCGACGCCTCTGACCAAATCTTCAGAGAAGAAATGCCCCCACAGCGCAAGAATGAAAGCTGGCTGCATCAAGCGCGACTGCGAAATGAAGAACGCATCTACGGATTAGGCGAACGGGCTGCCTCTCTGAACCTGCGTGCAGCGAAGGAGGTTACAGAGAAAGGAGAAATTACCGACAAAGCTAAAGTCTTCCGGATGTGGAACTACGATGCCGCAGGTATGTATGGGCCTGGTTCAGACCCGATGTATATCTGTATTCCGGTGTATTTAGGGCTTCATTCCGGTGGAAGTTATCTGATTTTCTATGAAAATACCTTTGAAGCCTACTTTTCCTTCGAGGATGTCGCGACGGCTGACTTCCAGGGAGGAATGCTGCGTTACTACATCACATCTGGCTCACCCGCACAGCTTTTGGAGCGCTATACCGAGTTGACGGGACGTTCTCCCCTACCTCCCCGTTGGGCGTTGGGCTATCATCAGTCGCACTGGGGGTATCGTACCGAACAAGCGATTCGAGAAGACGCTCAGGCCTTTCAATCTCATAATTTGCCGTTGAGTGCGATTCACCTGGATATTGACTGTCAGGTGGGATACCGAGCGTTTTCGATCGATCCGGAGCGCTTTCCCAATCTAGCGGGTTTTACGCAAGAACTGGCGGCACTGGGCGTGCGGTTTATTACGATTCTCAATCCCGGAATCAAGTATAGCCGTCACAGCAATCTCTTCCTGGAAGGTCAAATCCTAGATGCCTTTTGTAAACTCCCGACTGGAAAGCTGGTGGTTGGGCCTGTCTGGCCGGGTTGGTGTGTTTTCCCCGATTTCACCAATCCAATGGTTCGCCAGTGGTGGAGTCGGCAGTATCAATACTTACTCGACGTAGGCGTGGCGGGATTTTGGCACGATATGAACGAGCCTGCTGCTTTTATTTTATGGGGCGATCGCTCTTTACCCAAACCGACGCAGCATTATATGGAGGGTAGAGGCGGCGACCATCGCGAGGCTCATAATATTTAGGGGTTACTGCAATCTCAGGCGGGGTACGAAAGTCTCTGCCAGTATCAACCGCAACAGCGTCCCTTCATTGTCTCGCGGGCAGGTTGGGCAGGACTCCAGCGCTATGCTTGGACGTGGACGGGCGATATTGAGTGTACTTGGGCAGCATTGCGCCAAACAGTGGCAACGGTAGTCGGTTTGGGGCTTTCGGGGATTCCCTACAGCGGGCCCGATATCGGCGGTTTCCAAGGCAATCCCAGTGCTGAACTCTACCTACGCTGGTTCCAGATGGCAACCTTTCTCCCGTTTTACCGCACCCACTCCTCGAATAACGCTGAAAATCGTGCGCCGTGGACGTATGGCGAACCGTACTTGAGTATTATTCGTCAGCTGTTGCAATTACGCTATCGGCTGCTTCCTTACTTCTACACGCTAAGTTGGGAAGCAAGTCAGAAGGGGTATCCCTTGGTTCGTCCGTTATTTTGGTCGGCAGACGATGACTCGGCACTTTGGGATGTCGAGGATGCGTTTTTCTTGGGTGACGCACTACTCGTTTGTCCGATTGTGGAAGAGGGGGCGCGTGAGCGGCAAGCCATCCTACCGAAAGGTCAGTGGTACAGTTTCTGGGATGACGTACCGTTAGAGGGGCCAGGACAGGTGAATCTTGAAGCACCGCTCGAACAAATTCCCCTATTGGTCAGGGCTGGAAGTATTTTGCCCATGGAAGAAGAACATCAATTCATTCTCCACCTCTATTCACCCGTGCAAGGAAGCAGTGAAAGTTGCGTGTACGGCGATGCGGGAGATGGTTACGCCGAATGGCGTCTGGATACGTTTCGGATGGCTCGAAAGGATGATGGTTTAGACCTCACTTGGGAGAGTCAAGGCGATTTTGCTTTCTCGTATACGGGTATCCAAGTCCATGTCCACGGCATTAAGCTACAGCAAGCGTGGGTAGATGACAGGGAAATTACTTGCCAGGAAAATCGTATAGATTGCACCCTGTTCCAACAAATTCGCCTGAGGGGAGAGTTCCTCTCACAGTGAACAGTGACCAGTGAACTTAGCCAATCAATTCAGGATTGTGCGGACTCCTGAGCTTTTCTGGTGCATCGGGTTGCTGGCACAATTTCATTGTTTCGACGTGCTCGTTTTCATCATTTCTCATGGCGAGAAATACATCATAAAGATTTTCAATTTTTGGACGGCGATTCTGGCTTGAGGAATTGGCACTTTGAAATTCATCAAACATGTAGAGGTCACCCGTGCAGTAGTAGTTAATGGCTACTTGGGGGGCTGGCTGAGTTTTTAGCCAATCTCCATGTTCGTTGAGGAATTTATCGTAGGTATGGTAAGCGCGTTCTTCTACTAATTGATTGAAGTAGTAAGCTGACTGAGGAGCCACCATGTAGACAAAGACTAGAATCCAATAGTAGGCTAAGACACCAATCCGAGAAATCCAGCGGTCAAGTCTACGGTCTCCACCCCCTAGGGATTCGACAATTCGGAGATGATGTAACTCATTCCAGGATTCTGCAAAATGAACCTTCAACCAGTCAGATTTATGCCAATAACCGAGGCTTTCATAAAGGTGAAGTACTGACAAATAGGCAAAGTAAGGAACGCGAGCAACTGTCTCCAGAACATAAAATCGCGCAAACCAACGGTCTTGATAAAAACTCTTTAAAATAAACTCTAAAAAATTGACCAGTAAACGAATCATTTGACTATTTATTAGCTTAAAGACAACGATATCGTTCTCTAGTCATTCATGCTCAGTACCGTTGGTAAGAAAAATAGAAATTTAGTCAGTCGCTATCTAACGACCAAGACATTCTGTAGAACAGGTGAGAGTTTGAACTTTCTTTGTATAGGCTAATACCTTGAAGCGATCGCGATTTGCTCCAGACTGAGGCAATCAAAGGGAGATTTCCCCTACAGATAGCTATCAAACTACTTGCACTTAATCAGATAGCGCTGATTCCTTACCGATGTTTTCGCGATTGTGAGGTTCAAGGAGGTTCGTCAAATCGGGGCCAGAGGGGATGATGCCACCGGGATTGAGCGGGAACAGGTTTCCGTAATAGTCTTGCTTGACGCTTTCCTGGTTGCAAGTGCCAGCCACTCCGGGAAGCTGATACAAGTCACGCAGGTAGCCTCCCAAGTTTTTATAGTCCTGAATTCTGCGGCGGTTGCACTTGAATAACCCGTAGTACACGACATCAAACCGAAACAGCGTGGTGAAAAGACGGACATCTGCAAGTGTCACCCTGTCTCCACAGAGGTATCGGCTTGTCTCCAGCGCCGCGTCAATCTCATCTAGGGTGGCAAAGAGTTCATCGCAGACTTGATTATATGCTTCTTGGGTTTGGGCAAAGCCGCAGCGATATACGCCATTATTGACCGAGTGGTAGATTTTCTCGTTCCACCCGTCAATCTTTTCCCTCAATTCCTCCGGGTATAAGTCTAGCGTGGGATTCTTCGCGAACTCGTTGAATTGCGAGTTCAGCATCACGATAATCTCGGCGCTTTCATTGTTGACGATGCTTTTCGTTTGTTTGTCCCACAGCACGGGAACCGTAGAACGCCCAGTGTAACCGGACTCTGCCAATTGGTACAGCTCGGCTAGCGTGCGGCAACCTTCCTCCTCCTGATTTAGCACCCAACCCCCCTCAAGGGGTGAAGGAGATACCAGGGACACTGATATGGCATCTTCCAGTCCTTTCAGTGCCCGAACGACGAGGGTTCGGTGCGCCCAAGGGCAACCCAGCCCGACGTAGAGGTTGTAGCGTCCTGCCTCTGCTGGGTAGGGGTTCCCTTCCTCCATCCCGATGAAGTTTCTGAACTGGCTGTTTGGGCGAATGTACTCTCCTTTCTTATTCCGTGGCGCGAGATTGGACATCATGATGTGCCACATGGTTGTCCAGACGAACTTGCCAAACCAAATGATGAGCTTCGGAGGGAGGGACTTGCCCTTTTTCTTGGTTTTGGGGGGTTCGGTGAGCGTTTCGTTGTCGCGTACAGGAGCAGTTGGTTGTGACATGACTGCCAAGGTTTTTTGGACTGGACTGTAAGGATGGGTTTCCTTACTTCACTTATAGGCTGATTTCGGGAGATTGAGACTGATGCGATCGCGTTGACGGGATTTTCGCAGCTCCATCATCTACTGCGATCGTGGTGCGTTACGCTACGCTAACACACCCTACCGATAGAGGCTTTGCGTCAGTTCTCATTGATTGTTCGGATACAGAACTGCCAAGTTGCACGGGTTCGAGTTTATTCAGCTCCCATCTGACGAGCGGCTCGCTCAAAATCGGTTGCGGCTTGATGGGTTGCAGTAACATCGAAAAAGGCTTGCGCGATCGCAGGTGAAAAAGTAAAGGTGTCGAGTCCTTGGGTGGCGAGAAATGCAATATCATCGACACTGCGAATGCTGGCGACGAGAATTCGAGTTGTGCTGCCGACACCTGCGATCGCATTTTGCATTGCTACCAAATCGTCGCGCCCATTGCGCCCCAGATCGTTGATTCTACCCAGATAGGGAGCGGCATAATCTGCCCCTAAACTTGCTGCAATCAGAACTTGGTGGACGGCGTAGACGGCGGTAAGGGTAATCCGAATGCCTTGAGCGATTAGCTGGGAAGCGGCTTGAGTTCCCACTTGGGTAATGGGAATTTTAACAACAATGCGATCGTCGATCGCGGCTAAGAGCTTGCCTGTTTTGACTAAGGCATCAACGGAGGTTCCCCACGTCTGAAGCTGGACTTCTTTGATTCCTAAATTGAAAGCGTGTTTGGCTAAATCTTTCAACTGCTCAACCGTACAGGCAACCTGAGCTTTCTCTAACAGTAGTGGATTTGTCGTCACTCCGTAAAACAACCCTGTAGGCAGCCAGTTTTGCCACTGGGTTGTGTCGGCGGTATCGAGAAATAGGCGAATTCTTTGGGTTTTCGGTTCTGGTAGTGCAGGGCGATCGCTTTTCATCATAAGACCACTTTGAGTTAGGGACTTCCCGAAAATCAATTATCCCGATCGGGGCGAGTCTACTCTAGGTTATCGGTTGTTCGATCTACACTTATCTAGCAACTCGCCAAGGCTCTGGGGTAAGTCAGCTTGATTGAGGCTTTGGTGATCGGGACTAGTTGTCTTCCCAACTCCCTCTTGCTGGTGCCAAGCTTGATAGAAGGCTGGGTAGTTCATGTTTTGGGCACAGCGCCAGATAACTTTGTAGCAATTGTTGAAGAGGTCAAAATTGGTTTGATAGACTTCATCGGCTAGGCAGTGTTGCAATGTTGAGACCACTGATGGCATCTGGTTGTTTTGCAGAATTTCCTCTAAACTCATAACGATGCCCAAACGGGTATGCCGATCTCTAGTGGTTTCCACCAGCCGAATCAATTCTGCAAGCGCCTGTTCATTCCCTGGTTCAATTTCGCCCAAACTCGAAGCAGCACTCCAACGGGTATTCTCATCTTCAGTTGTTTTCAAAAGCTGAACCAACTCATTGATTGCCTTGGAATTTCCTGGGTCAATTTTCCACAAGCTAGAAGCAGCATGGCTACGGGTCTCCTCATCTTCAGTGGTTTCCAAAACTCGGACTAAAGCATCTCTAGCCCGTTCATTTCCCTTGCCAATTAGCCCTAACTTATAAGCGACATCTCTGCCATAGAACTCTTCTTCAATGCTTAGAATCCATTCCGAAAGGAAAACCAATACATTTATTGCCAATTCATTGCCTGGGTCAATTCTCCCCAAACTCATAGCGGCATCTAAAAGAGTATCCACCGAAGTAGAACTTTTTACAAGTCCAATTAATTTATTGATCGCCCGTTTATTGCCTTTGCCAATATTCCCTAAAATAATAGTGATACTCCAACGGGCCTCCTCAGATTTAGTGATTTCCAAAAGACGAGCTAACGCAGCGATCGCTTGTTCATTGCCTGGGTCAATTTCCTCCAAACTGTGGGCAGCAAACAAACGGGCAGACTCATCGTCGGTGGTTTTCAAAATCCGAATTAGTTCGGCGCTCGCTTGTTCCTTGGTTAGGGCAATTTTCCCTAAACTTCTAGCTGCACTCAAACGGATAGGCTCAGATTCAGTGGATTCTAAAAGCTGAACTAACGCCGCGATTGCTCGTTCATTTCCACTACCAATTTTCCCCAAACTTCTAGCTGCACTTCTACGGTTATCCTCATTTTCAGCAGTTTCTAGTAGGTTAGCTAGGTTAACTAATTTATTAACTGCTCTATCCAAGTCAGTCTGTGATAGAGTTGCCCTCGCTTCCTGTTCAATCGTGTCGGGAAATTTTGCCCACTGCTGTTTTTCGCTGTTGCAATAACCAAAGCTGTACTTAACGACTTGCTCCACAATTTCATCTGCCAAGGAGCAATGCTTAAACTCTGCAATCCCTGCTGCGGCTAGAAAAAAGGCTCGATACCTATAAAAACCCTTGCACCCATCTTCAAACTCTACCAACGCCTGGATAAACTCCTCTCTTTCTACCTCCTCTCGCCCCAACCACAGCAAAATTACCTCTTTCCACTGCGGCTCAAAAATGCGGTAATTACCTTGTGCGGGATTGTGAGGAACGTGGTTGAGGAAATATCTCCAATCATCGATCGCCAGCGCTGCAAAATATTCCTGAAACGTCGGATGATAGAAGGCATAAACTTTCTCTTGGATTTCCGATTCAGCAGCCAAGCCAACCTGATTTAGCCAGCCAAGTTGTAGCGCTAACCAAAATAGAGAACTCTGCTGTTTTGGATCGCCCAATTCCTCACGCACCAGCTTATGCTGTAACCTAAAGCGAGACATATCTTGGTCAATTGCCCGCTTTGCCAAACGCCCTAGCGCTGCGTTTAATTCCTCTTGTTGATCTTCAGTTATAGGAAAGCGATCTTCTTTCCATTTGTAGAATTCCTTGAGAAATCGCTCGTAGAGTCCTGCCTTAGTACTGGGCAAACCTTTATCCGAACTTTGCCAAGTGCTACACAACAGCGCTAATCGCAGGGGATTTTTAACTAAATCTTGGATACGCTGACGCTCAGATTTATCTA
>DATNPC010000769.1:0-13738 GCA_036703375.1 Allocoleopsis sp. | reverse complement strand
ACTCATGAGTCGCCCCTACTAACAGACTTTCCAGTGCTGGAATTAGCAAATTCAGCCCCTTCTTTGGGTCAATCCGGGACATAAACAGCACTAAAGGTTGGTCTTCAGGAATACCCAATTGACGCCGCACTCCTTCTTTGGGGTGCATCATCATCCCTATCTCCTCTCTAATTTTGGGGGGGTGAACGCCCAGGGGGATCACGAAATCCCGCGTCTGAGTCCCGAAACGCTCTGACACATTGGCTTCTTGAGCGCTCGTGAAGTGAATCCCCGCCGCACCCGCTATATTCGATCGTTCGAGAAGTGCGGCATAGATTTGCTTGAGTTGCCGTTTCTTGCGTAAGTCAGCCGGATCGAGCGTACCGAGAGGACGCAGGATATAGGGTAACTTTTTTTGTCGCGCGATCGCAGCCGCTGCCGAACTCACTGGCGAAAAGAGGGCATGGATATGGGCAAGGTCAAATTCTGAAGCGTGTTGCCACAGCCAGCGTAATAGATTGAGGGAAAACTTGTAGCGACTAAAGGGAGAGCAATGGAAGTAGCGTACTTGATAACCATCTTGCTCTACGGGTTCCTCCAGAGGCACATCCAATGGTGGTTGACCGATATCTCCATTCGAGTCGGTTGTTAGCACCGTTACTTCAACGCCTTGAGACGCTAGCGCTGAAGAAAGACCCAACACCATCTGGCTGGGGCCTCCATAAACCAGGGAAATCGAAGGAACGATTTGCAGAATTCTCAAAGGTTTGCTCACGGGGTCAAGCCGCTTCGCGGGAATTTAAAATGAATATCTCAAGATTAAACCCCATAGCTAGGGACTAGGGACTGAGGACGAATAGTTCACCCAACTCATTTCGATCGGCTGTTTTCTTCTGTGCGTTCTTCTTTAGCCGTCAAAACTCTCCTGGCAAACCACTAGCCCCCAGTCTCTAGTCCCTCATCCCACTAGCCTAACTTTCTATTTCTGCAACCAACGAGCAGCGTCTTTGGCATGGTAAGTGAGAATCAAATCAGTACCAGCGCGCTTGAAGCCGATTAACGTCTCCATGACGACGCGCTCTTCATCAATCCAGCCGTTGAGAGCAGCGGCTTTAACCATGGAATACTCGCCAGAGACATTATAAGCCGCAACTGGTAAGTTAGTGGCTTCCTTCACGCGCCAGATGATGTCCATGTAAGCCAGGGCTGGTTTAACCATCAGCATATCGGCACCTTCAGCGATATCGAGTTCGATTTCCTTAATCGCTTCGCGGCCGTTGGCTGGGTCCATCTGATACGTGCGGCGATCGCCAAATTGAGGGGCTGAGTCGGCGGCATCTCGGAATGGGCCATAGTAGGCAGAGGCATACTTCGCCGCATAGGACAGAATCGGCGTATCCTCAAACCCTGCCTCATCCAATCCTTGACGAATGGCTTGCACGAAACCGTCCATCATCCCTGAAGGCGCGATAATATCAGCACCTGCCTTGGCTTGAGCTACGGCGGTTTTCTTCAGCAATTCCAGCGTTGGGTCATTCAGCACACGACCTGTTAAATCGCCCACTTCTAAGTAACCACAATGACCGTGACTGGTGTATTCGCACAAACAAGTATCGGCAATGACCACCAAATCCGGCACCGCTTCTTTCACGGCCGTAGCCGCTTTCTGAACGATTCCGCAATCATGCCATGCACCCGTGGCTTCAGTATCTTTATCTTCAGGAATGCCAAACAAAATAATCGCAGGAATGCCGAGGTCGTAGACTTCCTTGGCTTCTTCAACGATTTTGTCTACCGATAACTGGTAAACTCCCGGCATCGAGCGGACTTCCCGAGCAAATCCTTCACCCGGTACGGCAAACAGAGGATAGATTAGATCGCTGGTGGTCAACACGTTTTCACGCACCATCCGGCGTAATTGAGTCGTTTTGCGAAGGCGTCGAGGACGATGAGTTGGGAACATAGCGTTAGACTTAAAAACTAATTGACCTAGGAGTTAAGAAACAAAAAGATTGTTAGAAATGTGGCAACGTTTTAACAGTTTAAAGCTTTGCTATCCTGCCTTACTCTCTACATAAGTAACGTTCTGTTAACTTAACGTCGCTGCACCGCAAGCTGATAACGTCCCCTCGTGGAGGTTGGGGAGTAACGCGCGATTTGAAAAGCTACGCCAACGGGGTTCGCTCTTGGGGTAGGGAAACCCCCAAGTCCGGGTTTTCTCTAATACCTACAACTTTCGCCCTAAGTCAGTGCCATTCCTCTTAAGATAGAGTCGTTAAGAACCTGGTCTATCACTGACTATCCATGAGCGGATATCTCGACGCATCTACCTATCCCGAGGAACCCAACGGTGCTAACTCAATTCGCGCTACCGAAAAGGCATTGAGCGTCGCCGCCGAGAATGCTGACTATCGGACAGTCGATCGATCCAAACTGACACCGATGATGCAGCACTTCGTTGAGGTAAAAGAGCAGTATCCTCATGCGATGCTGTTGTATCGGGTAGGAGACTTCTATGAAACGTTCTTTCAAGATGCCCGGACGCTAGCCGAAGAACTGGAACTGGTGTTAACCAGCAAAGAGTCGGGTAAGGGAGTGGGACGGGTGCCGATGACCGGCGTTCCCCACCACGCCTTAGACCGCTACTGCACCATGCTAGTGGAAAAAGGATTTGCGATCGCGATTTGCGACCAAGTCGAAGATGCGGCGGTAGCCGCCAAAGAAGGGCGTCAGGTACGCCGTGAAGTGACGCAAATTCTTACCCCCGGCACCTTACTGGAAGACGGCATGCTCAATGCCCGTCGCAACAACTTCCTGGCTGCTGTGGTGATTGCCGGAAACCATTGGGGATTAGCCTATGCTGACATTTCCACGGGGGAATTTTTCACCACGCAATCCCCAGATTTAGAATTATTGGCGCAGGAACTGATGCGCTTGCAACCGGCCGAGGTACTGATTCCTACCAATGCCCCCGATTTAGTCAGCATGTTGCGGCCGGGAGAGAAATCGGAGCTTTTGCCCGAATGTTTTCCCAATTCTTTTTGCTACACCTTTCGTCCTCAATCGCCTTTTGCCTCTGGGGAAGCAAGACAGCGATTGTTGGAAAAGCTCAAAGTGCGATCGCTCGAAGGCATGGGTTGCGAACATCTTCCCCTAGGCGTTCGGGCAGCTGGTGGGTTGTTGGAATATCTAGAAGATACTCAAAAAGAAAAGCATGTCGCGCTCCAGGCATTACGCACCTATACCCTCGCTGACTACCTAATCCTCGACTACCAAAGCCGCCGCAATCTGGAAATTACCGCGACTGTGCGAGATAACACGTTTCATGGTTCTCTCCTATGGGCGCTGGATAGAACCAGCACGGCAATGGGGGGCAGGGCGCTACGTCGCTGGTTGTTGCAACCATTGCTAGATATTAAAGGCATCCGAGCGCGACACGATACAATTCAGGAATTGCTGGAAAATACGGGACTGCGCGAAGATTTGCGCCAACTCTTGCGCGGCATGTACGATTTAGACCGCTTGACAGGTCGTGCCAGTTCGGGTAAGGCGAATGCGCGAGATTTGGTGGCGCTAGCGGATTCTCTGTTGAAATTACCGGAACTAGCCGAGTTAGCCGTCTATGGTTCCTCTCCTTACCTCAGAGCGTTGCAGAAGGTACCGCCAGAACTCGAACAACTCGGACAAAAACTTCGCCGCCATCTAGTTGAATCGCCTCCCTTGCATCTGATGGAAGGAAACTTGATTCGCTCAGGCGTCAATCCTCAACTTGATGAAATGCGCCTCACCGCAGAGGATGACCAGAAGTGGATTGCCAATTTGGAGGTGAGCGAACGAGAACGCAGCGGCATTCCTACTCTCAAAGTCGGGTTCAACAAAACTTTTGGTTACTACATCAGCATCACCCGCAGTAAAGCCGACCAAGTTCCGGATAATTATATTCGCAAGCAAACGCTAACCAACGAGGAACGCTACATTACTCCGGAGCTCAAGGAACGGGAAGCCCGAATCCTCACGGCACGGGAAGACTTAAACCGTTTGGAATATGAGATTTTTGCGACGTTAAGAACCCAAGTGGGCGAACTGGCTGAAGAAATTCGCAACGTGTCGCGGGCAGTAGCGGCGATTGATGTGCTGTGTGGGTTGGCAGAGATAGCGGTATATCAGGATTACTGCCGCCCTACTATGGTGGAGAGTCGGGAGATTACCATCCTGGATGGGCGTCATCCAGTCGTGGAACAATCTCTACCGGCTGGATTCTTTGTCCCGAATTCAGCGTATTTGGGGCAGGAGTCAGTCGATCCCCCCCAGCCCCCCTTAAAAAGGGGGGAGAAGAATCAAGACGTTCACCGTCCCGATTTGATTATCCTGACTGGCCCGAATGCCAGTGGGAAGAGTTGCTATCTGCGACAGGTGGGATTGATTCAACTCATGGCACAAACGGGGAGTTTTGTTCCGGCGTCGTCGGCTACCTTAGGAATATGCGATCGCATTTTCACTCGTGTGGGTGCAGTGGATGACTTGGCAACGGGTCAATCAACCTTCATGGTGGAGATGAACGAGACAGCCAATATCCTCAACCATGCCACCGCCAAATCGCTCGTGCTTCTCGATGAAATCGGGCGCGGTACGGCAACCTTTGATGGTCTTTCCATTGCTTGGGCTGTCGCTGAGTACCTGGCAACAGAGATTCAATCACGCACCATCTTTGCCACTCACTATCACGAACTCAACGAACTCGCTTCCCTCCTACCCAATGTCGCGAATTATCAAGTAACGGTCAAAGAGTTAGCTGACGAAATTATCTTTTTACACCAAGTGCAACCGGGTGGTGCCGATAAGTCCTATGGGATTGAAGCGGGACGCTTGGCGGGTTTGCCAGCCCCCGTGATTCAACGCGCCAAACAAGTGATGAGTCAGATTGAAAAGCATAGCAAAATTGCGGTTGGACTGCGTCAAGGAGGCATTACTCAGGAGAACACCACCAAAAGTAACTCCCCTGTCACCCAGTCGCCCGTTGAACAACTAAAAATGTTCAGTGAGTGACCTTCTAAAATAGAGATTTCACTATGGAGAACAATAAACGCAAACCCATCATCGTTAAGCTTTGCTCGCATCATGACCCAACGGGTGTTCTCAGTACCTATGAAGTAGGAGAGTTAACCGATTGGACCCAACTCGATTTGGGAACCATTTACCTCGAACCCTTAGAGTTGGGCTTAGCTAAAGTGAAGGCTAGCTTTCAAATCGGCACTCGCATGGATGTCCAAGTGAAGCTTTCAGGAGAAGACTTGGCGATTTTAAAGAATACAAAGATGAAGATTAGCGAATGGGAGAAGCCCGTCGTCTTCCCGTTGCGCCAGCTCCCGTCCTAGCTCCATATTGATTTTTTTTCTCTAGTTCAATTAAAGTTAGCTAACAGCCCGTGAACGTATGATTCTGGTTGTTACAGGGTGCATTAACGTTTAGTCTGCGACAAAGTCGAGGGTCAGAAGACTGGAGTGTCTGGCTTCTGGTTTAAAACCGTAAGACTTCAGTACAGCGTGTCAAAAAAGATGGCTTGAGTCATCAATCATTTAGTTGAATGTATTTTTAGATACAGTTCGGTGCGATCGAGAGGATAAATTTAATTTTTGATAGCCATAAGATTGCTGTATTGAAAACGACAAACCTTAGTCGTCGCGAACCTCAAGCTTAATTGTTAGCATGCTTTATAATTGTGTTCTTTAAACAGACTCCAACCGTTTCCGGCAGCTATCCTGAAAAGAAATGTCATCCTTCAACGATACAGAGTCCAAATTAAAAGTTTACCGGGAAGCTGACATCGGGAAAATCCCAGGGCTTACCTATATTCCTGACTATATCAACGAGCGAGAACAAGCCAAGTTAGTCGCAACGATAGAACAACAAGAATGGTCAGTTAAAGCTCAACGACGGGTGCAACAGTACGGCTATCAATATGATTATAAGAATGGCGAATTTTCCTCATCGCGTTACTTAGGAGACTTGCCAGCTTGGTTAGATGAAATTAGTGGCAGATTCCGCCAGGATGGCTTAACGTCGAGGATTCCCGATCAAGTCATCATCAATGAATACGAACCCGGACAAGGCATCGTCGGTCACATTGATTGTATTCCGTGTTTTGGGAACACGGTGATTACGTTGAGTTTGGGAAGTGCTTGTCTCCTGGAATTTTATCAGCCTCAAACTCACGAACAAGCAAAAATTCTAGTAGAACCAGGGAGTTTAGTAGTCTTTCAAAAAGCGGCGAGATATGTGTGGGAACACGGTATTGCTGAACGCGATCGCGATATTTATTACGGTCAAGAAATTGTCAGAACGAGAAGGATATCTCTCACCTTTCGAGAGGTTTTATTTCCTTACAAATAAGATCGGATTCAAGATTAGTGTAGGAGACCTGGGGGAGGCACTTGTCTCCCCCAAAGCATTTAACCTTTTTTCTCTGAACAACGAGCACTGTTCGCTTCAATTGGTGCCCTGTTACCCAACTTTCTTATTTCGCCGCCCCTACCGGCTGATTGCCCAGGTATTCATCTAGAGCTTCGGAACCGCCAATTAATTTTCCGTCAATAAATACTTGTGGAACCGTCGTTGCTCCAGCTACAGCCCGCAGAGAGCGCAGCGTGGCATCTTGACCCAACACAATCTCTTCAAAATCGATCCCGCGTTCTTTCAGCGCTGCCTTAGCACGGGCGCAATACGGACAACCGGGTTTAGTAAACAATGAAACACACTTCGGCTTGGCGGCTTGTGGGTTGATGAACTTGAGCATTGTCTCAGCATCAGACACCTCAAAAGGATCGCCTTCAACTTCTGGCTCGATAAACATCTTTTTGATGACACCATCAGTCACTAGCATGGAATAGCGCCAGGAGCGTTTCCCGAAACCCAAATTTTCTTTGTCAACGAGCATGCCCATCTGCTCGGTAAATTCGCCGTTACCATCGGGAATAAACGTAATGTTGTCTGCCTCTTGAGTTTTCTTCCACTCATTCATCACAAAGGCGTCGTTGACTGACATACAGATGATGTCATCAATACCATTCTCTTTAAACGTCCTAGCTAACTCGTTGTAACCTGGTACATGGGTCGATGAGCAAGTGGGCGTAAAGGCTCCAGGTAGCGAAAACACGATAACTGTCTTACCCGCAAACAGCTCATTCGTCGTGACATCTAGCCATCCATCGCTAGTGCGGGTTCTGAACGTGACATTGGGTACTCTTTCCCCTTCGCGATTCTTGAGCATGTGTATCCTTCCTTCTAAAAAATCGTAGTCATTATGAGTTACTTCTATAGTGTACTCATAATGAGTTTGATTTAGCAACAAGATTAATCAGGGGGCTGACATCTCACTTGAAAGTCGGGCATTGGGAATGGGGAATGAGAGAATTAGGCGTTCATGGAACGCTCGCGTGTTTAGCTCATGAGGAGTCTTGCACCTTTCTCAATCATCATGGGGTGAGCATTGCCGAATAGAACTTGAAAACTTGACTTTATCGTTGGCCAGCAATGCCCACCCTACATAGGCAAGTGCGATCGCTTTCTATTATCAAGCTAGTTGCGGCGATCGGGGTAGCATCAAACGGAGCAGAAGCGATTGCAATTCATGCCTGGTGTCTCGCTAAAGATTCACTAAAGCATCGATGAAGTCTTTATCAATTCTTACGGGATAAATGGCAATGACAACCCTGACATTGTTATGGTGTTGCATGATGAACTAAAGATAGCAAGTGTTTCGGTAATTTCTCTGTTAAGCCAGACGGACGAGCTTCAGAGAAATGCTTCAGGGCTAGAGTGCTTTTCTTTCAAAAGACAAAACCTATTAGTGGTTTCCACTCTTGCATAACTTCTTTTCTACTAAGAAGGAAATCTTCTCTAGTAAACTGCCCAATTGAGAGAATCGGTGCGGCAAGTAATGGGGCAATAAAGGCAAATTATTTAACTATTCAGGAAGTAGTTTTACTTTCCTGACTCTTGGCAATCCAGGGAGAACGGCATGCTTATTGTACAACAACACATGCAGCTAGGTATTTTAAAGGGACATACATTTCCAATTACTTCTATTGCCTTTAGTCCTGACGGAGAGACTCTAATCAGTGGGGGAGATGAAACGGTTAGACTCTGGAGTCTGACTGGAGGAAAAGCGATCGAAATCATTAAGAAGCATTCAGCCAATTGGTTAGAATCAGCAGTAACTTCAATTGCTGTTAGCCCTCAGGGAGACTATATTGCGAGTGGTGGTACTGATAATACAGTTAAAATTTGGCACTGGAAGCAATTTATCCAGTCAAATCAAGGTAAAACTCGCACTCTAACTGGTCATTCTCAAGGTAGTTGGTTAACCCAAGGTGTTCGAGCCGTTGCCTTTAGTGCAGATGGCAAACTCCTTGCTAGTGGTGGAAGTGACAAAACGATTAAATTGTGGGACACAGCCACTTGGCAAGAAATGACTACCCTAATAGGTCATGCCGACACGATTACTTCTTTAACTTTTAGCCCTGTTGAAAGAACCCTATTGAGTGCGGCAGGAAATACTATCAAGTTATGGAACCTAGATACAGATGATGAAACCAGCTTTTCGGCTCCTTTTACCCCCAGAGTCGTTGCTTTCGATCCAATCGGTCAAAGATTTGCTTGTGGCGGGTTACAAGGGGGATTCTGTTTATGGAGATTAGATAGTCGAGAAAAAATTGGCACAGCTACACTACACTCTGGAGAAATTACTTCCATTGCTTTCAGTTCCGATGGACGGTTCTTTGCAACTGGTAGCTATGACACAACCATCAAGCTGTGGGACGCAAAAACACTAGATTTACTCGATACATTCACGCAGCACCTAGAGCCAGTTTATTCTCTGGCTTTTTGTCCTGACAGTTCGATTCTTGCTAGTGGTAGCTCTGATAAGACAATTAGATTATGGAAAATTCTATAGGCTAAAATTGAGGTTATAAAGAACCACTCCAGGCACAGAGATTGCGGAGGAGAGAGAGGCGGGTTATCACGAATTATTTAGAGTTGACATTAACTCTATCTCGTGATTTAGGGTATTCAGTAAAGTCTGTAAAAACTTTAACTGATGATGCTGTGCTGTAACTGGCACTGGCTCCTGGGTAATTTGGCTATTAATCGTTTTTTCTGCGATTTCTTCGTAGTGGCGAAGTGTGGAGCATGCTTGAGTACTGAAGTGAGTTAGATAGTCTTGTGCTGCTTTTGCATAAGCGTGTGACACTTGCTCTGAATAAGAGACGGATGGCTGAGGTTGTTCTGGCTGTGTGGGACTTTGGCTTTTGTTGAAGAGATAGGTTGCACCTCCTACTACGGCTGCTCCCACCGGCCCACCTAACACCCAGCCTAATCCAGTGGCTAAAGCAACTGGAGCTACATCAGTGGATTGTTTGGAGTTCGAGGGTGGCTTGGGGGGTTCTGGAAGAATGACTTCTGGTTTGTCAGGAAATGGAATGGACAAATCGGCCGGTGGAGTTTGCTCGAAAAATTCGCAGGCTTGATGCACCCATTTCACAATACCCTGTTGATGTTGCGCGATCGCATCCTTAAAGGCTCCTTGCTCCCAACTGCTAAACCTTCCCTGCTGTAGCGCTGTAGCGACTTCAGATCGATAGCGATCGAGGAGTTTGGGTAAGTACAGCCAACTTTGGAAGTCCGAAACGCTGGCGGAGAATCCTTTTTGAATTAGTTTCTGTGCCTTTTGCTTAATTTCCAGCTTGGTTTTGCGCTTGTGTTCGGCAGCATCGAGTTCGGTGGTAATAGCTTGTGCTTTGGCTTGCAGAGCAGCCTTGAGTTGAAATGCGATCGCTTCTACGCGAGGAAACCGTACACTAAGTTTTTCTTGCTGAACGGATGCGATCGTTTGCAGCGCAGATTCAAATATAGCCAATCCCGTACTTTGTGCAGCTGACCCATCTCCTTTGAGTCTGGCTCTTAATGCCGGTAGTGCATCAACCCGATACAGATTGCTCACATTATTGGGCAATTCGGCGCGAAAACTCTCGGCTACAAACACGAGCCGATTGTAAACTTGTTTTTGCTCGTCTGGTTCTAATAAGTTGAGAAAATTGGCAACAAAGATAACGGTTTTAATCCCTCGATCGAGTAACCAATCTCTCAGGTTTTCCCGCTCCCCCAACGTCATCAACTTGCGAGCATCTAGCACCTGGATGACTAAGTCTGCGGTTAACAGTCGATCGCGTACCAAAGCATCTTGTGCTTCCCTATCATCCGTTCCCGGCAAATCCAAAAGCTCTACACCCGTTTTTAGGAAGGGATGGGGACAGTAGACGCGAACCGAGAGAACATCATCTCGCATTCGTCGTTGGTCGTCTAGGATGGCAAACTGCTTGAGAACATCCGTTCCGCGATCGCTAATTTCTGTCCCGTTTTTCAATGTAATTCGAGTGTATAGCTCGTTTCCATATCGGACATGAATCGCTGCACCTGTTGTGGGAATCAAATCGATGGGGAGAGTCCGGTTGCCAAGGATAGCATTGAGCAGGGTTGACTTGCCGTAATTAAAGGGAGCAAAGACTGCAATCCGAAAAATAGGGTCTTCAAGATAGTTGCAGATGGATACGGTATCTCGATAAAGCGATGAGTTTTTATCCAGCTCAAGGACACCGATTGCTGACCTAAGATTACTTACAAGGTTTTGATAAACATCCTGCTGTTGCATCCAACTCTCCTATATCCCCTTGCAAAATGTACATTCTCGAATTTATGAAATATAGCGGTTCTCGCTTGAGTGGAATATACCCACTTCTGCCTTCTGCCCTCTGCCTTAAAACCAATAGCGCTGTATCTCATCCAAATGAGAACCGCTATATAGCGTTTTCAAATGGATTGTGAACAGAAAGCGTGCTAAAATCTTTATCCATCAAGGGTTGTACTTTACATCCTAAATGAAGACACTATATACAAGTTTTAGTAGTTCAGAATTGACAGATCGACGCTGGATTCACAGGGCAAGTTTTATCGGCAAGCGAGTTTCCTCCGATGCTAAGTTCTTCTAGTTTCGTAAGAGATGACAAGGACTTAATGCTGGCAATTTGATTGTTACGGGCCTCAAGGTCAGTCAGGTTAACCAGATTTGCCAAGGGAGCGATGTCAGCGATGCGATTATTGTCGAGGTTGAGGACAGTCAGATTGGTCAGACTTGACAACGGGACAAGGTCGGTAATTTGATTGTCTGGGAGGAGAAGCAACCTCAAGCGGGTTAGGTTTGACAAGGGTTTGAGGTTAGCGATTTGATTGTCGGAGAGGGTGAGTTCAACCAGTTGGTTCAAGTTTGATAAAGGTGCTACATCAGTAATTTGATTGTTGTAAAGATCGAGAAGGGTCAGGTTGGTCAAACCTGACAAAGGGACGAGGTCGGTGATGCGATTGTTCTCTAAGTAAAGAACGGTTAGCTTGTTCAGGCTAGATAGGGGAGCAAGGTTGGCTATTTGATTGTTACGGAGTTCGAGGTTAGCGAGATTGGTCAGTTTGGATAAAGGTTTTAGGTCAGTGACTTGATTATTGTCGAGGCTGAGCAACTTCAAGTTGGTCAGATTTGATAGGGGTTTGATGTCGGCTATTTGATTGTTGGAGAGCCAGAGGTAAGTTAGGTTGGTTAGGGTCGATAAGGGAGCAAGGTCAGCAATCTGATTACTGGCAAGACCGAGGGCAGTCAGAGTAGTGAGGGATGATAAAGGCTTGAGGTCAGTGATGTGATAGCCGGTGAGATCGAGCGGTGTAAGGTCTGTCAGGCTCGAAAGTACCTGGTCAGCGCGATCGCAATCTGTTGTCCCAGCCTGTTGCAACAGCGCATCTACAGTCCGTCTCGTATCGGGAGGAAGATTGGCTTTTTCCAAGCACCAATTCGCAAACGTTTTAGGAGTCGTTGTCTCTTTAGCAGATAGTATAGCGGTAGGAAAACTAAGCGCTCCCACCGCCAAAGCAAGAGCAATGAATTGAACAGCTTGCTTTCCTAATGCACGTCCCAGACTAATTTTCAGCTTCAGTTGCCAACCAACGTTCATACACCACTTCAAATGAGAACTTTTAAGTCAAGCCGCAGACGTGAGAAAACCCTGATAGACCGCCTCTATACTCTGCGATTCGACAGAAATGTCTGCTTCCAGTTGCTTGAGACGCTCTAATTCCGCTCCCTGGTTAATTTCATAAGATTCCTTTTGCTTAAGCAGATTATCTAATTCTGCTTTGCGAGCTTGAATATCATCATCGACTCGCTTGGTGACTTCACGCTCGTAAGTATCAAAACACTCTTTAGCTGCATCATAAACCAGATGCCATTGCTCGTTTGCCACCTTGGGGAGATGTTTGACTAACTCTTTCTTCGCTGCTTTTACTACTTCCTTGCGAGCTTGATCGGCTTGGAAGGCACCAACCCCTAAACCGAGTAACGCCAAACCCACAGGCCCCAGAAAAATGGCAGCCGGAAACACCGCGACGATAATGCTACTCAGTCCGATTACAGTGAAGTAGTTGAGCAGGATGCTTTTCCAATCAAAGCCTGCTCCCGCCATTGCCACACCAGCAATATTGCCCGACGATAAAGAAAATAACCCCATTGCCCACTTCGCCCATCCTGGAGAATTGTCCTCAGGTGTCGCATTGGTAGCCGCTTGTACCTTTTGCCCGGTGAGCTTTTCATTAATCAAATCGGTGACTTGATTGTAGGACGCTCCATACTCTGCCGCACTCTTGGACAGTTGGGCGAACGCGGCATTCATATTTTGCTCGGCACCGCGACTCCAATCGGCTAGTTTGTCATTCACGTATTGCTCGAACGCTTGTTGGAGAGAGGCCTTGAATTCTTCTCGTTTTCCCTGGTTGAGGAAATCCATGAACCTTAATTCAGGCTGATAGCGTAGGAAATCGGCTTCAAACGTATTCTCCAAATTCAGGACATACGTGCGGAACGAATCCGCAACGGATTTCGCCTTCTCGTCACGGGTGGTTCTAATTTCTCCTAGGAAGCGATCGCGAATTTCTGTCAGCTTTCTAAATTCCGGTTCAACTGAGCTAATCTTTTGTTTGAGTTGACTGGCATCCTGCTCTAATAATGGAATGCGACGTGCGATCGCATCGCGGACATAGGTATAAGCTTGGCGGGATAGCGTTCTCGCTTGCCGCAATTCTGAAATGGCTCGTTCTTGGGTTAAAAACGTATTGAGGGCAGCCATAAACTCAGGAAATCCAGTGCCGTCCAACGATGCAGACGGATTTTTGATCCGCAGGCGCAGGGCTTTAATCGCCGAAATCTCAAACACTCGCTCATCATAAATATCGTGTCCTTCCACCTGACAATAGTCAGCCAGGTTTGCCCGGAACACTTTCCGCAGGCGATTCTCCGATTCTTCGAGTTCTTCAGTATCATCAGGGTCAATCAAACTTTCCCGAATTTGATCCCAAGCATTAATCAGGAAGAAAATGGATAACCCGCGACCTTTAATATAATTTTCCAGATAGCGGCGTTCTCCCAGCGTACAAGGTTGGGATGCTCTCAACACGAACAAAATTGCATGACAATTGTTGATATAACCAAGAGATAACTCGTTGCGTGCTTCGGTATCATTAAGTCCCGGACTATCAACGATTTCCACTCCCTTTTCCAGTAAAGGTAAGGGATACTCGACAACCGCATAGTCAACATCAGGAAACGCTTGGCGTTTTTCTTGCTCTAGCTGCTTTGCTTCAGCAGGGTCAATCGTGTAGTTCTGCT
>DATNPC010000768.1:0-3613 GCA_036703375.1 Allocoleopsis sp. | reverse complement strand
ATAGTCTGTGGAGCGTTTGCGAAGCATGCGCGAAGCGCATACATAAGACCTGATGGGCATAAGTCCAAAGGGCAGTTGCGAAAAACCAGCAATGGAAAGAAACAGAAACCAAAATCGTGAGGTTTTGGAATCACCGTCCTTCAAGGACGGTGAGGATGTCAAGCAGTCGATCGATTCCTATTCCTAAGTCCAAGCGCGGAAAAAGGTATTATCCTCCCAGGCAACTGCCGTGCGCTGCTCAATTTCTGCCAAGGCAGCTTCCGAAAGTGGCTGGAATGCCCGTGCTACTTCTACATTGGACTCCAGCTGAGCGACAGTTTCAGCCGCAATCACGCAACAATGCACGCCAGGTTGAGAGAGCGTATATCCCATGGCTTGGTGCATGCCATCCAAGACTCCTGGTTTGAATAAACGCCCGTAGGCTGGAATTTTCATGGCAATTACCCCAACGCCCTTTTCTCGTGCAACTGGTAATACGGTAGAAATAAAGGGACGAGGATGGTGTTTGTCGGCGGCGTTGATGCAAATGAGAGTCGTGTCGAAGGGATAGCGACGCAACCCTTCGATGATAATATCGGGTTCGTGATGGCCGGTGATACCGACAAAACGAATCAGTTTCTGTGCTTTCGCTTCTTCTATGGCTTTAGCCACGCCATCTTTGCCGAAAATTTGGTCGAGTTCTGGCTGGAATGAAACGTGGTGCAGTTGCCAGAGGTCGAGGTAGTCCGTTTTGAGGCGTTTTAGCGATCGCTCCAACTCCCGCCAAGCCCCATCGCGATCGCGTTTTTCGGTCTTACTCGCTAAGAAAATCTTATCTCGGTACGCTGGCAGAACCTTCCCCAAATTATCTTCACTCGGTCCGTAGCTGGCCGCTGTATCAAAGTAGCGGATACCCAATTCTAAGGCTCGCTCGATGATTGCTACCGCATCCTTCTCTCGGTTTTCCCAGGACAAGGGCGTTTGTCCTGCACCTCCCAAACCGAAGATGGGGACGCGGACGCCAGTATTACCTAACTCCCGTTCCGGCATTGTTTTTGCGATCGCTGGCTGGTCGTTGGATGCCGAGGTAAGATGGGGTGTCAATGTTGTACCGCCAAGCATTCCACCAGCAACAGCAAGACTCGTCGTCAAAAAAGTGCGCCTGGTTGTTTGTTGGGTCATCTGCTTCTTCGCTGCCTCTTCTCTGATTGTGCCTGCGAATTTGAAAGACGTACTGCGTTGATTGGGCCATTTGATTCTATAAGAGTACGATCGGTACAGCCTAATGCAATAGACCTATCGTGAAAGTGTCAGCACAGCAGTGGTTTAAGGCTTAAGATGCTTGTAGATAGTGATGTTCTAGCTCTTTACAGCGCAGCTACAGTTGTTGTTCATGCATTGGGGATTGTGCATGCTGCCCATGCCGTAATGAGCGTGCGTTCGTCTCAAGGCGCGATCGCATGGGGAATTTCTCTTGTCACCTTTCCCTGGCTAGCCATTCCGTTGTATTGGATTCTAGGGAGGAATAAATTTCATGGTTATGCAGAAGCCATGCGCTTAGCGTTCCGAGAACAGGATACACTCGTTCGTCAAGCCTACCGTGAAATCCTGGAATTTAAGATTGCATTACCCGAAAAATTAGCCGTCCTGCAACCCCTCGCTGAGGCGTTTACAGGCATCCCGTTTACAGCAGGCAATGCCGCCGAGTTGTTGATTGATGGGCAGAAAACTTATGCAGCAATGTTGAACGCGATCGCATCGGCAACCCATTATATTTTGCTGCAATCTTACATTGTCAACGACGACCGGGCAGGTCATGAATTTAAGGACGCTTTAATCGCTAAGGCTAAGCAAGGAGTTCGCATCTACTTCCTCTACGATGAAATTGGTTCAAACCACCTATCCCGTTCTTATCTCAAATCTTTAGAAGAACATGGGATTCAGGTGAGTGCGTTCCACACGACGAAAGGCAGAGGGAATCGTTTTCAAATCAATTTCCGCAACCATCGCAAGATTCTCGTGGTGGATGGAGAAATCGCATTTGTAGGGGGATTAAATATTGGTGACGAGTACCTGGGAAAGAACCCCCGCCTGAGTCCCTGGCGCGACACCCACATGCTGATGCAAGGTCCAACAGTACAATGCTTGCAAAGCTCGTTTCTGCGAGATTGGTATTGGGCGACTTGGAAACTGCTCGACGTTAACTGGCAGATTAAACCGAATTGGGAAACCAACCAAACGGCATTTATCCTGCCGACTGGGCCGGCCGATCGACTACCCGCCTGTCAACTATTTTTCGTCAATGCGATCGAGCGAACTCAGGCTCGCCTGTGGATTGCCAGTCCTTACTTTGTGCCGGATGAGTCAACCCTAGCTGCCTTGAAGCTAGCAGCGCTACGCGGTGTAGACGTGCGAATTATCTTACCGAATCGACCCGACCACTTGTTTGTTTATCTCTGTTCCTTTTCGTACTACCTGGAGATGCAGAGCGTTGGGATTAAGTTGTATCGCTACAAAGATGGCTTCATGCACCAAAAAATCGTGTTAATTGATCGCGATATCGCCGGGGTAGGAACGGTTAATCTCGATCATCGATCGTTCTTCCTCAACTTTGAAGTGATGGGCTTTGTCGCCGATCTTCGCTTCGTTGAAAGTGTAGAGAAAATGTTGCAGGAAGACTTGGCTGCCTCGGTTGCGATCGATTTATCTGAATATAGTAGAAAACCTTTCTGGTTCAAGTTAGCCGTGAGAGTATCTCGCCTATTGACTCCATTGCTTTAACAGTGAGCAGTGACCAATGTTGTCACGCTATAGACTCTTACAAAAATCCTTAGAAGGGCGAAGCATTCGTATAAAAATTCTAGAAAATAGCCCAGAAATTGGGTACGAATGCTTCGCCCCTACAGTTATAAATACTGTTGTAACAGTACTAAAGGTAAGGCATGGGGTCTACGGGTTCGCCATTTTTACGCACTTCAAAGTGAAGATGGGGCCCTGTCGATAAGCCTGTAGACCCAACGGCAGCGATCGCTTGTCCGACTTGTACGGTTTGTCCCTCAGCAACATAAAGCTTACTAGTATGACCGTAGAGAGTCGCGATACCGCCTCCATGGTTAATAATCACCGCATTGCCATAGCCACTATACCAACCTGCGAAAATCACCCTACCACTCTCTGCCGCCCGGATAACGCTGCCATAGCTAGCACCAAAATCAACCCCTGAATGGAAGCGGACGTAACCGAGAATGGGATGCCGTCGCCAGCCAAAACCGCTGGTAATCGGTCCATCGCTGGGGTGCATAAGTTCGCCATTGCCCAAACTGTCCAAGTAGGGCAAGTTAGCTTTGGTGTTGACCGCAATTTGTCTGCGAATTAAACGACCAATACTTCTCGAATCAATTTCTAACTGAAGCTGTGCGGCTTCTAGGGCTTGCTTGTTACTGGTGAGTCGCCCAATTAACTCTTGCTGTGCAGCAAACTGGGCTTGATACTGCGCTTTTTGAGCTAAGAGTTGTTGGGTGAGAAGGGCGATTTGATTTTTCTCGGCCTCTACTTGTGTCTTTTTCTGGTTAATTTGCGCTGCTTCTGTTTTTAAGCCCACTAAGATTTTACGGTCAGCTTGATAGAGTAACTT
>DATNPC010000767.1:0-5094 GCA_036703375.1 Allocoleopsis sp. | reverse complement strand
GTTGTTCGATTGAGACACCCGACACTTATTCGACCCAAGGACAGGTACAAAACATGAGCAGTGGTCACGACGAATTTATCAATCAGCGATCGCGCATGGTGGAATACCAAATCCGGGCACGCGGGATACAGGATAAATCCGTCCTTAAGGCGATGTCTAAAGTTCCCCGTCATCGGTTTGTTGACTCATCAGCTGCTCATTTAGCCTACGCCGATCGTCCTGTGTTGATTGGTTATGACCAGACCATGTCTCAACCCTTTATCGTTGCTTATATGACGCAAGCCGCTCAACTGTCCCCGAATAAAACGGTGTTAGAAATTGGCACGGGCTCTGGCTACCAAACGGCAGTTTTAGGCGAATTGGCAAAAGAAGTTTACACGATCGAGATTATTCCTGAACTCGCTAAAAGCGCACGCCAAATTCTCAGCGAACTTGGCTATCAAAACGTTCATGTCAAGACCGGTGATGGATACCAGGGTTGGATAGAACACGCACCTTACGATGCCATTCTTGTCACGGCTGCGCCAACCTATATCCCAGAAGCGTTAGTTAACCAGCTTGCCCTCTACGGGAGGCTGGTGATTCCGGTGGGTAGCTGGGAGCAAGAACTGATCGTTCTGACCAAAACGCCGGATGGCATACGCCAAGAGACTACGATTCCTGTCCTGTTTGTACCGATGACCAGAAAATCGCCAAAAACATTGAAACATTAAACGTCTGCCCTAGCGTCCTTTTTGCTGGATTGGGATGACTCGGATAACCTTAAAATCTTTTACCGTGAGCAGTTACCAGTGGTCAGCGATCGGTATGAGAGTGGGAGGAAGGAGACCCACAATCGTTGCATGGTAGGTTTCACGCGGAGTCTCGCATCCGGAGTATGAAACCTGGTCACTGGTCACTGGTCACTGGTCACTGGTCACTGTTCACTGGTCACTGGTCACTGTTCACTGTTCACTGTTCACTGGCCACTGTTTTAATAGGTCGTGATGCTTATGGCGCTATCCTCTAGTTGGTTGAACGTTCTCAAAGCTGGAGCAACCTATTTTGCTCTAGTGTTTGGTACAGGTTTTCTCCTTGGAGCAATTCGCGTCACCTTGGTGGTTCCGCAAGTCGGAGAGCGTATCGCTGAGTTGATGGAGATGCCCTTCATGCTGGTTGCGATCGCATTCGCGGCGAGATGGGTCGTGCAAAAATTCAAAATTCCTCCTATACTCAGCCTGCGGCTAGGGATGGGATTCATTGCTTTAGCCTTGATTTTGATGCTGGAGTTCACTGTGGTACTCCGACTCAGAGGACTCACACTCGCCGAGTACTTTCAAAACCGTGACCTTGTTGCGGGAACAGTCTACTATTTAATGCTCGGAGTGTTTGCTGTAATGCCTTGGCTGGTAGGGACGAGAAACGCGATCGATCCACAACGCTGAGCCTTAGTACAGCCGCGCAGAAGTTTTGAAGCAGTTGAACTCCTGGCAGACTCGGATGCTTCCTATGGGCATGGCAATGCGAGGGCACCTACAGGGACAGGGCTGGTGTATTCCCTTGAAACTACTCCTTCCCTCCTGTAAACGTAACCCCTTGAATAAAGTAGCGATTGAAAAAGGCATAAATGGCTAATGCTGGCAGCGTCAACACCATAGAAGCAGCCATAATGTAATTCCAGTAGCTGATATATTGCCCCTTAAACGTATTCAATCCTAGGGGCAAAGTAAACATTTCTGGGTCTGACAAAATAATCAAGGGCATAAGGAAATTGTTCCAGGCTCCCATAAAAATGAAGATAGCTTGTGCTGCTAGAGCTGGCTTAGCTAAAGGTAATACAATCGATAAGAAAGTTTCCCAGCGATTTAATCCATCTAGAGCGGCAGCTTCCTCTAACTCCTTAGGAAAATTGAGAAAAAACTGTCGCATCATAAAAATAAATGTGGCATTGACCACATTAGGAACAATCAAACCTTGATAAGAATTCAGCCATCCTAAGTTTTTTAAAATTAAATAACTAGGAATTAAAGTCACTTGGCTGGGAACCATTAAAACGGCTAAAATTACGATAAACAACAGTTGATTTCCCGGAAACCGAATTCTAGCCAGTGCATATCCAGCCATAGAGTTGAATATAATATTGAATCCCGTAATCAAGCCGGCAACAACGATACTATTAATGACCCAACGCCCGAATAATGGCTCCTGAATAAAAATCTTACGGTAATTGTCTAGTGTAAAGTGTTGAGGAATAAAATTACTTCCACCTGAGATAATTTCGCCCAAGGGCTTGAAAGAAGCAGAAAGCGCCCAAGCAAAGGGTAAAAACGTTATTAGAGCGTACAGAATCAGTCCCGTATAAAGCAGAACTTTTACCCATTTAAACGACTTCACCTCGATTCCTCCTAACTGAATAGTTATTTATCGTCTTTGAAGAAATAGCGCTGAATCAGCGTTGCCACCATAATCACACCCGCCAGCATCAAGGCAAGTGCGGCAGCATATCCCATATCTAAGCTCTTAAACGCATACTGATAAATTAGGAGGACAACCGTGAGTGTGGAGTTGTTAGGTCCGCCAGAACCCCCTGAAAAAATATAAGACTGATCGAATAACTGGAACGTGCCAATCACGCTCATCACAACAACAAAAAATGTAACAGGCTTTAATAAAGGTAATGTAATAGAAATAAACTGATCCCATCGTTCTGCTCCATCCAGCGTTGCCGCTTCATAAAGCGAGGCTGGGATATCTTGCAAAGCAGCTAGATAAATTACCATGAAAAAGGGTGCCGTTGACCAAATATTCATAATCATGATGGATTTCAAGGCAACTGCTGGATCGCCAATCCAGTTGTAAGTTGGCAACCCCAAAAAAGCTAATACGTTATTGAGTAGCCCATTGGAGTTATAAATCCACATGAAAATCAGCGTCAGGACAGCAGAGGAAGTCACTGTCGGGAGAAAGAATATAACCCGAAAGGTATTTTTCCCCTTAATCTTGGAATTAATAATCAAGGCTAGAATTAGAGCGAGTATGGTTTGAATGGGAACCACGATCGCAACATACTGAGCGGTGTTTTGTAAGGCAATCCATACTCGCTCGTCATCCACCATTCTAAAGAAACTTTTGAAACCAATAAATCGGTAACTCAGCTCTCCTAAAATCCTGACTTTGTGGAACGCGAGGAAAAGAGCGTAGGTAATGGGCAAAATTACAAATGTCCCCATCACCAGAATGGTGGGTATCATAAAGGAGTAGCCTGCGAGGGCTTCCCTGATACTCTTCTTTTGCCAAACTCCTTTCACGATTTCCCTCCAAGTGAACTAGATCGATTAACTGGCTGCTCGAATTTCTTTATTGGCTGAATTTTGGGCTTTTTTCATAGCCTCCTGTAATGGTTGCTCGCCAATTAATGCACTAATAAACTGATTGTTAAAGTTCGTCAAAATTGTAGGAAGCGTTTCTCCGGCTTGCCAAACCGTTGCATAAGCTGCACCAGCAACGAATGGGGCATATAGAGGATTATCGGCATATCCAAGTTCTTGTAACACTGAATTCCGGGTGGGAAGAACCAGACCTTCTTTTGCCCACGCTTTCATCCCTTCTTTGCCGGTTAAATAGGAAATGAGTTGCCAAGCTGCTTCTTTATGCTCAGTTTTCTTATTCATGACATACGCAACCGTATAAGCCATCGTTTCTTTTTTGCCATTAATTTTAGGAACTTCGGCTGTGGCAAAATCAATCGTGGGAAAGGTTTCTTTAAGATAAGGGATAGCCCAACTTCCTTCAATCACCATGGCAGCTTTGCCTTGACCGAACATCTCGCTACCTGAATTTGCTCCGATATCTGAAGGTTGAGCAGCAGAATGGTCTTTGCGATACTGATCGACGATTAGTTGCAAGCCTTTCAAACTCTCTTTCGTGGCGAAGACAGCATTTCCCTGCCGATCCGTCAATCGACCACCAAACGCTTTCATCATAAAGTACTGGCGAGAAAGGTCGGGAGAGATGCCGAAACCATATTGTTCATTTCTACCATCTCGATTGCGATCGATCGTCAGTTTTTTAGAGAACTTGCGTAATTGCTCCCACGTTTTAGGTGGCTGTTTAATTCCTGCGGCTTGAAAGGAGTTTTTGTTGTAAAAAAGTGCCAGCGTGGAGAAGTCTTTGGGCAATCCATAGATGTGACTGTTGAGTTGGAATGCCTGAAGTAAAGCCGGTTGAAAATCGGCTAAATCAAACTGAGGCGTGATATAAGACTCTAATGGTTCTAGCACTCCATTTTCCATGAGTAAGGGAGCCTCAAACGAGTCTAGATAGAAAACGTCGGGTGCGGCATCCCCAATTAAACGAGTCTTAATGACATCCATATATTGGTCATTAATCACCTCATGTTTAACCTTAATATTGGGATGCTCGGACTCGAATTGATGCAAAACTTGTTCTAGCAGTTGTTTTTCGTTAGGATTGCTTTGCCAACCACTCAGGCGAATTGCGATCGCATCCGAGCGCTCGTGGACACTACAACTAGTTAACGCCATAATGACCAGCGGTAAGAACACCCAAAACGAGAGGGTTCTTTTCAGGGTTTCTACGTTCATTTGTACTTGGCATCCAATCGCTAAACTCCGACTTCGCCTGCGAGTCAGACGTTCTGCTTAAACCCAGTAGTTTTGAGGTTTTCTCGTTCAAGCAGAATCATTAAAGTTATGAAAAATAATTTACAAAACTCAATTGCAGAGAAGGAATGTTATATAACTCGCTCCACCTACCTCTCTTCAATTCAGTCTGCATGACGCTATGCTCTTCCCTACCGCAACTTCTCGTCGCAGAAAACAAGGCACTACAGAGGTAGCTTATATAGAAGTTATTTATTGATTCATAAGAAATATTCTATCCTGTTTAGTTGAACAATTATGGGTTTCAAGGAATAGACGTTACAAAACCTCAAATTGATCCCCCTTATCATTCGAGCAGTGAGCAGTGACCAGTGGCCAGTGACCAGTGGCCAGTGAACAGTGACCAGTGAACAGTGAGCAGTGAGCAGTGAGCAGTGAGCAGTGAGCAGGGAATTACAGGCAACAGCCGTTTACCAAGGATTGCCGATGAGCG
>DATNPC010000766.1:0-8813 GCA_036703375.1 Allocoleopsis sp. | reverse complement strand
CTTCAAAGCAATGATTCACTGGCAAAAGTTGCTAGTGATTGCGATAAAGTCCTCAACCTTAAAAAGGGTAAATGTTTAGCACTTGCTCGCTATCTGATTGCTAAACGGAAATGGTTTGTCAATATGAATCAGCCAGTCCGTCCTGAGGAAAAAATCATTTTTTTATCTCCCCCATCAGACGAATTTTAGCAACGGTGAGGGTCTTATGAATTTACTAGTCAATCAAATCATACACTGGCAGATCAATGAAAGTGAGTTTTCAATCATGCGAATACTTTGGATTAATCATCCTAGTAATATCGTAACTATTGAACTTCAGGGTAAGGCTCTTCCAGTTTGGCAGAAGTACGAAGAACTGGAAGCAGCATTTGCTGCCAAAGATGCTCACGTTTTGGAAATCGAACCTTACACAAAGCTTCTTTCTCCAACAAAGGAATTTCTTGAAAAACACCGTGAATATAGGAATCGGGCTTGGGAAGTTATTTCTCCAATCATTGAAAGCGGTTGTTTGGCATTTATTCCTGAACAGAGAGGTCGGCTTATAGAAGCCGCTGCCGCCCTAGAAAGACCCTGGAGAAAGCCTTCCAGAAAGCTTGGCACACGAACAGTCTCAAAGCTAACAATATATGAATATTTGCGGCACTACTGGCAAAGAGGACAAACAATAAATGCTCTTCTTCCACTTTACCATGAATGTGGCGGAAGAGGCAAAGAACGTATCACGTCTAAGCAAGAACAGTGTAAACGGGGTCGTCCCAACAAAATCACTCTCCAAACAGGTCAGAAGATTGGAATAAATGTTACACAAAATGACAAAAGGAACTTTACCGAAGGAATCAAGAAGTTTTACCTTAATCGTCAGCAAGTGACTCTAGTTGATGCATTTCAGAGGACTTTAGAAGAGTATTATAACTTAGGCTACCAGTATAAAAATGCCAAATTAATACCAATACTGCCACCCGAAGCTCAGCTACCTACTATTGGACAGTTCCGGTACTGGTACGAAAAAGAATTTAATATTACCAAAGTCACGATATCGCGCCAGGGTGAACGTAAGTTTCTCCTCGAAAACCGCGCTGTACTTGGTGATTCTAGTCAGATCGCCTTCGGACCCGGTTCGCAATTTCAAATTGATGCCACAATGGGTGACCTTTACCTTGTAAATTGCTTGGAGCGAACCCGTATTATCGGCAGACCTGTAATTTACCTGGTTGTTGATACATTCAGCCGCATGATTGTAGGGTGCTACGTAGGTCTAGAAGGACCTAGCTGGCTAGGTATGATGATGGCGCTTGAAAATGCTTTTGCGGATAAGGTCGAGTTTTGTAAAACACTGGGTATTGAAATTACTGAAGCTGACTGGCCTTGCCGTGAACTCTGCGAAGCTTTGATAGGTGATCGAGCCGAGCTTATAAGCCGCAACGCCGATAATCTAGCAGATTCCTCACTCTCCATCCGTGTAGACAACACACCACCGTACCGACCAGACTGGAAACCAATTGTCGAAAAGAGTTTCGATCTGACCCAGGATAAGTACACCCCGTGGGTACCCGGAGCGGTACGCAAGCCTCGTGAGCGTGGTGAAAAGGACTACCGACTGGATGCCCAATTGGATATTTTCCAGTTCCGGAAGCTCATGGTTTACATCATTCTTAACCACAACAATTGTCATTACCTAGACGGCTACCCACTTGATGAGTACATGATTCGAGATCATGTTCAGCCATATCCGATTGATTTATGGAACTGGGGGATTGAGAACCGTAACGGTCATCTCCGGACTATGGCACCTGAAATCATTCGCTTGAATCTGCTTCCATCAGCAGAGGCTTCTGTTACAGAGCGCGGCATCTACTTTTATTACGCGGAGTATAAATTAGGTCTTTACTACACTTGTGAGAGAGCTGCGTCTGAGCAATGGTTCGTAAAGGCACGAATGAAAGGCAGGTGGAAGATTACTATTGCCTACGATCCGCGTGATCTTACACAGATTTACTTGCGTCCTAGAGGCTGCCAAAAGCTAGAGCCTTGTCACCTTCTTCCTCGCTCAAAAATGTTCCGAGGACGCAATTTGTACGAGGTGGCGGACTATTTTGCGCTGAAGGAGCAGTCCAAACTAAATTCTAGAATTCGCGAGCGACAGGGTGATGCAGAACTCTATGCTCAGATGAATCAGATTATTTCGGAAGGCAAAGAACAGACAGCAAAGGATGGCGATGGACAAAGTAATAATGCCCGAATGAAGGGAATTAGGGCAAATCGGAAGGAGAATCGCGAACATCAACGACAGATTGAAGCATGGCACTTGGGCACGGAGGAATCTTCAGCACAACTGATTCCAATTCAACCAACCAACCTATCGGAAGAGAATGAGGAAGATGAGGAATACATTGCACGACCGAAAAATATCGAGATGTTCAGTCAACTAAGCGATCGGAGTTTGAACCAATGACGAAGAAGAGACAAGAAAAATCACCTATTTTCTTTTTTCGGGGAGAAGAAGTTGATGCCTCTTATACTGAGCTACAAAACCCCATCTACTGTGGCAATCCATTCCTTGAATCCTTGCCTCCTACTCTATCAGAAAAAGAGGCTGCACTTGCTCTTAATCGCCGCCCCGAAATCGACTACAACGAGGAGCATCGCAAGCTACCTCCTCACGAACGAATGCACTTGACTTCATTATTATTCGAGGTTTTCCAACCTTGGGCTATGCACACGGATGTTTTTATGCGGCTTGAGCGGGTTATCTGGGATGGGTTACGTTTACGAAACCCATTTGCGCCGAGGTATTTCCAAGACGTGAACCAGAAAGTAGAAGCCTTACGTAAGGGTGAGCCATTCAAAAAACGTTCTCGCTCATCGATTACAGGCTTTACAATACTCGGCACACCTGGTATGGGGAAGTCCTGCACTATTGAGGAAAGTTTGTTGTGGTATCCCCAGATTATTAATCACAGCTACTACAAGGGTAAAGATTTCAACATCAGACAGATTGTATGGTTAAAACTTAACTGCCCATTTGACGGATCGATCAAAGGTTTGGTTCTTAACTTCTTCCAAACAGTTGATGATTTACTCGGAACAGACTATTACAAAACCTACTGCCGCAATGGGCGTAAAGCGGCACGAGACCTCATACCAGATATGGTTCGCGTGGCTTCGATACATTGCATTGGTGTACTTGTAATTGATGAAATTCAAGCTTTGAGCAGATTAAGAAGTGGAGGTCATGAGGAAATGCTCAACTTCTTTGTCGAATTGAGAAACCGGATGGGTATTCCCATTATTCTCATAGGAACTCCCAGAGCGAAATCTTTAAGTGATAAGTTGCACCAAATGCGTCGAGATGCTGGAGTAGGAGACATTTACTGGCAACCAATGGAGCAGGATGAGTGCTGGAATCTTTTTTTGAAATCAATCTGGCGCTACCAGTACATAAGCATTCCATCTCCACTGACTCAAAAATTGAATAATGCTATCTACTATGAAAGTCAGGGAATTATCGATTTTGCCGTCAAGATTTATATGCTCTCTCAAATTCGAGCAATCGTCTCGGGAAGAGAAAAGATAACGGTAGGAATCATCAAGTCAGCTGCTAAGGATGATTTAAATTTACCAGCTTCTGTTCTCAATGCTCTAAAGACTCAAGACTGGAAAAAACTCGACGAGTTTGGTGATGTTTTTATGGATAAAAATGCTTTTATAGAGAGGATTTACAAGAAGTTAGGAACTGAGAATCCTCTCAGCTTTACGTCTGAAACTCATTCAGAATTGATGAACACTGATCTAGAAGTTGCTAAGTCTGACTTACAGCCGTCTCCTAATTGTCCTCCAGCAGAAACAATAGTCAGCCAAAATCTTCATTTCTCTGCCTCAGCGAAGCCTCTTTTGAACTCAGAACAAGCTAAGGCTAATCCAACAATTACAGAAAAAAGCTTACTGGAGATTGCATCCCTCGAACCGGAAACTGGCATTACCCCGTATCACCAGTCTCTCCTTCAAGCAGGTTACATTCGCTCAGCCAACGAGTTTCTCCTAGAGGTGCCGACATGATTGGAAACTTTCCAACTTCCTACCCAGATGAACTACTTTACAGCCTCCTTGCTAGACTACGAGATCGACTGGAATGTTCAACTTATAAGCTGGTTGAAGAACTTTTTGGCGAGAAGGGAAGTGTAGCAATCATTAGTTTACCGTGTTGTCTCGATCACCTCATTTCTGTTCTACCACCTGGACACCGATACACAGTTGCTCGATTAATTGATAACCATTCGCTTCTCCCCTTCTACAGTCCCTTCCTCCCGCCAGAGCGAGTCAGTCACATTCGAGACTGTATGAAAGGAGGCAATGCTTCATCGGTATACAATTCTTCTGGGATTGCACCTAGCAATATCAGATTACCTGATTGGTTAAGATTCTGTCCAAGTTGTGTTAAGGCGGACAGAAAACAGTTCGGCGAGGCATACTGGCATCGATTACATCAGCTAACTGGTGTAGAGACCTGTCCAATTCATCAGACGTTTCTGGAAAACAGCAATGTTCGTGCGCGGAATCGGGTAAACCACTTTGAGTTTGTCTCGGCTGAGAGAGCTGTTCATACAACATTACCACGTCCACTAGATTTGTTTAATCCTTACAAGGAGACACTACTAAAAGTTGCTAATGATGCTCTGTGGTTACTAAGCCAGCCTAACTTGGTTCCCGGATTTGAATCCCTTCGTAATCGATACCTAAAACTACTAGTTGAATGCCAAATAGCTTCTGAGAATGGGACTATTCGGATGAATCAACTGATAGAAGATTTTTTGAACTACTATCCCCCTGGATTCATAAATCTGATGCAATGCAACCCCCAAGAAAAAGGCCGTTCTCCTTGGCTTCGTCAATTGATAGGGCATTTAAGTATTGGTCAAGCCGATCATCCCTTACGTCATCTACTATTGATTCAATTTCTCGGGAAGACAGCAGAAGAGTTTTTCAATAGCTCTTCTGAGTTTAAGCCGTTCAATAAATCTTTTGGAGATGGTCCTTGGCCTTGTCTTGACTGTACAAGCGAACACTTTCAGGAACTAACAATCAGCAAGTGTAGGGTAATTCATGCAGTCAAGGATGACAAACCAATTGGTATCTTCCGTTGTGCCTGTGGTTTTAGCTATTCCAGAAAAGGGCCTGACCTCTCATCCCAAGACCGCTTCCGCTACGAGCGCCCTACTTCTTACAGTCAGTCATGGGATACCACTTTGACCGCTCTCTGGGAAGATTCGTCACTTAGTCTTAACAAGATCGCTCATCGGCTTGGAGTCGGTTTTAATACAGTAAAGAATCGTGCTATTTACCTGGGGCTGCCATTTCCTCGGCTAGGTTCATCCACTCGTTCAATAAAAGTAGATGCTCCCATTCTCGTTGATGCCGCTGCTCGTAGGACAGAATTTCAAGAAAATCTAAGAAAATACCGTCAAGACTGGCTTTCTATAAGAGAAAAAAATCCAGAAGCAAAACGCTCCGAACTATGGGACAGATTCTACAAGGTTTATGGGTGGCTTGAAAACCACGATTCAGAATGGTTAAAAGAGCATCTACCAGCACCTTATAAACGGGTAGGCTCAGGACGCCAAAAGGACTGGGAAAGTCAAGACATTGATCTGGCTCTGGCGGTGCTAAATGTAGCTAACGATATAAAGACTGCTTCGCCACCTCTAAGAGTAACTTTGAAGGCAATTGGTATAGAGCTGGATCGACTTCCGATGCTTCAAAAAGAACGTGACAAGCTACCACAAACAGCTAGAGTTCTGGATGAAGTGATTGAAACACAGCTACAGTTTGATATCCGCCGTGTTGGGTGGGCAGCAGATTGCTTTCGCACAGAAGCTGTATGTCCGATTCGCTCTGAGTTTTTACTCAAGGCAGGTTTAGGACAAAGAGGAACAACTTATCTCTCAAAAAAGCCAAAATTGCTGAACGCAATTAATACTGCCTTAAAATCCCTTAATTCCATTGGCTGAATTGAAATTGTAAAAATTAAGGGAAGGTTTGAGGATGTAAATCTATCCAAATCACCAAGTATGCTAGGTTATTTTCCCAGCTCCTACCCAGATGAATTGCTCTACAGCATTCTGGCTCGATTTGAGGAGCTAATGCAGTATCGGAGCCACAAGTATACAGTCGAGCAACTATTGGGTACTGTACAGGCTACAGCAATTATCGACCTGCCAAGTCGCCTTGATAGGCTCATTTCAGCTCTACCACCCGGACACCATTACACGGTTGCTCGGTTGATTGACAATCACACCCTTCTACCTTTTTACAGCCCCTTTCTTTCACCAGAACGCATCCAGTCCCTGCGACAGGATATGGCAGGAGATAACGGACTATTAGCCCAAATGCGTGCTGGAGGCACTAGCAGTTGCATCCAGTCACCTGAGTGGCTGCGATTTTGCCCGCTATGTTCTTTTGAGGATGAGAAGCAACATGGAAATTGTTATTGGCATCGTCTTCATCAAGTACCGGGGGTAGAAGTTTGCCCAACTCATCAAGTTTTTCTCTTAAACAGCAATGTACGGCGGCGGGGGCGAAGAATTCGCTATCAACTGGTTTCAGCTCAACAGGCAATCCAGAGAGTATCTCCGCGAGCGCTCAACCTATCAAACCCTTTGCACCAGAACCTTCATCAGCTCGCTCAAGATGTTAGTTGGTTGCTCAACCAACCTAACTTTGTACCAGGACTAGAGTCTATTCGTGATCGCTACCTGTCACTGCTAATTGAGCGAGGGCTGGCAAATTACTCAGGCATAGTTCGCGTCCGGCAACTGCTTGAAGCCTTCAAAAAATACTACCCATCCGATTTCTTGAAATCTCTCCAGTGCCAAATCGCAGAGCAAGACAACAACAACTGGTTGTTTCGACTGGTGCGCTCGCCCAAACAATCTCGGCATCCCCTTTATCATCTGCTGCTAATTCATTTCCTTGGACACAGCGTAGAAACATTTTTTCAACTTTCAGATGAACTGAAGCCCTTTGGAAATGCTCCCTGGCCCTGTCTGAATCCTGTTTGTAACTACTTTCGACAGCCTTGCATTCAGGAATGTCAGATTAAATACGATAAAACCCACGGTGGTAGGCTAACTGGTACATTCCGCTGCTGTTGCGGCTTTACTTACTCCCGCATGGGACCTGATGAGTCACCAGAAGACCGATTTCAAGTCGGTAAGGTCAAGACATGGGGATATGTGTGGGAGGCAGCTCTCAAGGAGGTCTGGGAAGAGCAGACAGTGAGTTTAATGGCGATGGCAGCCAAATTGGGAGTCGATCCTCAAACCGTCAAGCATCAAGCTGCTCGTTTGAATCTTGTCTTTCCTCGACCCGGACCAACAGCCAAACAACTTCAGATAAACACAACTTTGCTACCCGAAACTAAAGAGGCTGAGGTAGCCAAATCAACAAAGTTGGAAGAATATCGAACTGAGTGGCTAACTGCTTTGAAAGAGAATTCAGATGTTGGGCGAACAGAGTTAGCGGGAAAATTAAAGCGTGTTTATAGCTGGCTCTACTTGTATGACAAAAAATGGTTGAAGGCTCATCTACCGCCACTCAAGAAAAGGGAGAAGTGTGCCAATCAAGCCAACTGGCAGGCACGGGATAGTGAGGTTGCGGCTCAGGTAAGAATTTCCGCACAACGTCTGAAAACGGTTCCTGGGAAACCTGAACGAGTAACAAAGACTGCGATCGCAAGCGTAAGCGGTTATTTAGCCTTGATTCAAAAACAGCTCGATAAGTTGCCTAATACAGCCAAAATTCTGGCTGAGGTAGCCGAGACGAGGGAGGAGTTTGCTATTCGTCGGATTCAATGGGCAGCAGAGTGTTTCCGACAAGAAGGTACTTGTCCGAAAAGATGGCAGTTACTTCGTCGCAGCGGCTTGAAGTCGAATATCGAGGGCGTGCCTCTGGTAGAAAATGCGATCACCGCAGCCTTGGCATCTTTAGACCCGTTAGGCACTGTTAGCATACACGGAGTTAAAACACATAGTCACACCAACAGGTAGGACTTGGTAGTCCTGCTCAAATTTACCAGGGGTGACTCCTTTTTTTTGCGATAGCTCTCGCGAGTAAAGCTTGCAGCAGCTCACTCCCACTCATCCCGATCTTTTTTAGCCAATGTCCGTTAAGTATTTATACTAGTGTGACAGTTAAGAACTTTATTTTTCTTAATTCTGTACGGTTGGACGACTAGGATTACTTCAGTCAAGAACTTTAGCCTCAAATCAAAAAAAATAGCCACCTGAAATCAAGGCTTACAGAGGCTACGAGTAAAGAACTTTATTTTCATTTATCATCACTGCAAAAAGAGAATAGTTAGCTGAACTGGTTACGCTATCGCTATTTCTTTTTGGGTATGAGTGGGATGAGTTTCGCTAATCCGGGCCATAAGCGAATCAACAGCCAAGCTAATGCTGCTGCTACAAGTGCGACACTGAGTTTGTACGCCAGTGGTATGAAGACCGGTTTTATCCAATGTGCTGAGAGTGAAGGCTGGGAGAGAAGAAGAGTGTCACCGGGCTTAACTGGAGACGGAACGAAGGAGGCGACACTCCAGCCTACACCGAGAATAGCAATGGCATCTTGGAAATTGCGATCGCGTTCCGCTTTTTCCACTTCAATACGACTGCGAACAGCGTTAATCGTATTTTCTAGTAATTTCATTCCTCGCTCCAGATTTTCAGAGTCCTTGGTAATCTGGAGCTGGTATTTATCAGTGACTAATTTGGCAAATTTTTCAAAAAACTCCAGTTTGCTTCCGGATTTTTCTTCAATTC
>DATNPC010000765.1:0-8088 GCA_036703375.1 Allocoleopsis sp. | reverse complement strand
CCAGCCTCAGGGAACCAATTGACTCAAGATAGTATCAGCAGTGGCGTTCAACTTGCCCATCATGGCGATCGTCACGGTGGTCATGGCAGTAGACATGGTGGTTGCGGGTGGTAATATCCAAACATCACATCACTCAATATTTACAGTGCGTGTGTCATCGCTATTACACCTGTTCCTCTGAAATGCTGTAACACCTCATCGGCTAGGAAACAACCAACCCAAAAAGGTTTGTAACAAGAGCCAAACATTTAAGCTGACAATAATTAGAGTAACTATCCAGCTGAGAGCTTTGAGCCAAAATGGATTAACAAAATCACCCATCAAACGGCGATTGCTCGTAAACATTACTAAGGGAATTACCGCAAACGATAACTGTAAGCTTAAAACGACTTGACTGAAAACTAGCAGGCTGCCTGTACTCTTTTCGCCAAAGAAAACGATTGCAACCAACGCCGGGACAATGGCAATTAATCGGGTGGCGAGACGGCGTAACCAGGAGGGAAGACGCATCTGCAAAAACCCTTCCATCACAATTTGTCCAGCTAAGGTGGCTGTCAGCGTTGAGCTTTGCCCGGAAGCGAGTAAGGCGATGCCAAAGATGGCACTAGCCGCACCCACCCCCAATACGGGAGACAGCAATTTATAAGCTTCTTGGATTTCCGCGACTTCATGATAACCGGAAAAGTGAAATGTAGCAGCAGACACAATTAAAATTGCACTATTAATCAACAGTGCGAACGACAGAGCAACAGTAGAATCAATCGTGCCAAATTTAATCGCTTCCCACCGCTTCTCAAGGGTTGGTTGCCAATCGCGAGTTTGGACAATTGAGGAGTGCAAATATAAGTTATGAGGCATTACTGTTGCGCCTAAAATACCAATGGCGATGTAGAGCATTTCTGGATTTTGTAAAATCTCTACCTTGGGCGCATATCCCAGCAAGATTCCTCCGACATCCGGTTTTGAGAATAGAATTTCTGCTGTAAAACATACGCCTACCATTGCCACAAGAGTAATCACCAACGCTTCCACGTAGCGAAAGCCTCTCCCTTGCAGGAATAACAACATCAGCACGTCCAGTGCGGTGATACATACCCCCCACACCAAGGGAATTCCGAAGAGAAGTTGTAACGCGATCGCACTTCCGAGAAGTTCCGCGAGGTCACACGCCGCGATCGCAATTTCACAGAGTACCCATAAACAAAAGTTGACCCGTGGACTGAAATAGTCCCGACAAGCCTGCGCTAAATCTCGTCCAGTCGCCACACCTAACCGCACGCACAGCGATTGCAGCAAAATCGCCATCAAGTTCGAGAGCAGGATTACTGTCAACAGCGTGTAGCCAAACCTCGCTCCACCCGCAATGTCCGTTGCCCAGTTGCCAGGGTCCATGTATCCCACTGAAACCAAATACCCCGGTCCCGCATACGCGAGCATCTTACGCCAGAAGCTTTTAACGTTAGGAACTTTGATGCTGCGGTGGACTTCAGGCAGGCTAGGTCTGTGTTCCGAAATAGGCATTAGTTTGGCTCGATCGTACTTTCATATTCTTTTCATAATGTCAGATTTTTTGGCACAAACATCAACCTCTAGGCGCATAAGCTGTCACGCTTCTCAGCGGCCTGCTATTGAGTGGCGGGGGGATGGGGAGACTCCGGAGACGGGGAGAGGATTTGGCGGCTTTCTTCCCAACCGATGAAATGTACAATGTTTTAGGCCCGGCGAGTTTCCACATCACAGGCGCTTCTAATCACAGCAAGACTTTTGCTCGCAATCGCGCAGAAAGTTACCGGCTTCTACTTGAATCGTGGTGTGTTCGATGCCAAAATTCTCGTGCAGTTCCATGCTAATTCTGGATAAGAAAGCATCGTCAGGTCTGCCAACAGGCATGATTAAGTGAGCCGTTAGTGCCGTTTCGGTGGTACTCATCGCCCAAATATGCAGATCGTGAACTCCTACCACGCCGGGAAGTTCCGAGAGGTAAGTTCGGACAGCTCGCGACTCAATTCCTTCTGGTACGGCATCAAGCGCCAGATTCACCGAGTCTCGCAGCAAGTGCCACGTACCGACGACAATAACTGCAACGATGATTAAGCTGACGACGGGATCGAACCACAGCCAGCCTGTTGTCAGAATGGCGATGCCAGCGAGTACTACACCGAGAGACACCAGTGCGTCTGCTGCCATGTGCAGGAAAGCTCCTTTGATATTCAAATCTCGCTCTCGGCCGGACATGAACATCCAAGCCGTGACACCATTAATGACAATGCCGACAAGCGCAACACCAATCACGGTACTCCCATTGACTGGGGTAGGGTGAAAGAAGCGTTGAATGGCTTCAGTTGCGATCGCGCCCATAGCAATGAGTAGAAAGCTGGCATTGAGCAGAGCTGCCAAAATAGAAGAGCGGCGAAACCCATAAGTGTAACGTGGCGTTGGACGGCGACGAACCAGCCAAGACGCGCCCCACGCCAAGAGCAACCCCAAAACATCGCTCAAGTTGTGACCCGCATCGGCAATTAAGGCAAGGGAGTTGGTCAAGAAACCGAACACTGCCTCAACGATGACAAAGCCCACATTGAGAGTAGTACCGACGACAAAAGCGCGGTTGTAATTAGGCGCTCCGTGACTGTGGCCGTGGTGTCCGTGTTCGTGGTGATGTGCCATTGTTAATCGTCCATTCAAGAGAGTTAACTTTCCGAGTAATTAGAAGAGAAGCTAATAAAAACTCTTCGACTCATCTTGAGTTTAAATCAAAAAAATGGCGAGTGAATAAGGCTTGCTTTATTCACTCTAAACCCGCATTTATAATGAAAATCATTATCTAGTTATCCGCAAAAATCTGAATAAAACTCATTCTCAATCTAAAAAGAAAAGGTTTTTCTGCTGTACTTCATGCAACTGAGAAATGCTATATTGTCTTTACCTCTATAGTTATTGAATTGCGAGCGATCGCATTACGCCGTAACGTATCTACCCGCTAGCTTAGCGAGCGCATTAATGTTATCAAATGCTTCCTGAATAGATGACGGATTATTAGGATTTCGGTTGCTGTTCGGTGTTTTCAGGAAACGAACATTCTACCGTAATTTTTAGGTTACTTTTGGCAGTGCCTTTGGTGACATAAGGAACGCCTGCTTCGCCACCGAGTTCGATGCCGAATTCTAAGGTAACTTTGTCTACATTTGCGATCGCTTTTTCCCCCACATCTCCAAAAAGCGATCGCATCTCATCCCATCAATTCACCAGAACACACCGCTTCATCACACTCATCACCTCTCTTGGATTAGCAGTAGGAAAATATGAAACCCGCCCGGAGTTTAAACTCCGGGCTAATAGCTCAAGTCGTCTAAAGACGACTCATACCAGGTCGCATTCCAAACCGTAAAATCGTAGTGCGGGTCGGAGAATCTGCGTCGTGAGCAAGATGCTCGCTCTGAAAATTACGCTTTTGACCGCCACTTGGTATCAAATACTGATTTTCAGTCCTCTTGAGAGGACTTTAGCTATGAGACAGGGGTTTTAACCCCTGGCGGACTCTGGCTTGACGAGAATGAAACAGCCTTGCGACCATTGGACGGGGGAAACCTGATATTCAAAGTCCCCCAGAATTGGGGGATTTAGGGGGCATTCCAAGTCTACTTTTCAGTGCTGATGTATTCGCTCAGACGCTGCTCTAATCGCTGGAGTAACGTATCAACATCCTCACCTATTTGTTCAAAACAACCTGGCGGGGCAGGTTCTGGCTCAAACTGAATCAACTTGAGTTGGTCATTACCAATGCCGACGATTAGAACTTCCTTCTCAGGATTATGAGCATCCACAATACCCAAAATTTCTTGAATGTGGTTTTGCACTCGGCGATTTAGATCTTCGATCGCGGTTTTGGGACAATAGACGAAATGCGGTGTTGGTTGCAGGTCAATTCCTAGCGTATCGTCGCTGTCTCCCCGTTCCAGAAATAGCCCCCAAGATAGTGCTGCCAGTTCTTGCTGATACTCTCTAGAAAAGCGATCCAGTTCGTGTTTCCACCGATCTTCAGGTCTTTCTGGCTGGGGGCGACCAAACATTATCATTGTCTAAAATCCGTCATCTTCAAGCAGTGAGCAGTGAGCAGTGAGCAGTGAGCAGTGACCAGTGACCAGTTTTTCAGTAGGAGTAGAGAGATTCCCAATCGTTCCATGGTAGGTTTCACTTGGGACGTAAATTCTCCTCTTCTACCTTAGTCATCGATCGCTTTCTACTGGTCACGGTTAATACAAGCGCATTTCATTTTATACCTGACTGTACTCGCCATAGGCTGGCATAAATCCCCTGTTGTTCCAAGAGTTCTTCATGTCGCCCTTGCTCGACTAATTTACCGTGTTCCATGACGTAGATTCGATCGGCATTGCGGACGGTGGACAGGCGGTGTGCGATCGCGATCGTCGTTCGGTTTTTAGTAATCTTTTCTAGCGATCGCTGAATTGCTGCCTCGGTTTCATTATCCACTGCCGAAGTCGCCTCATCGAGAATCAGTATCGGGGGATTCTTCAAAATAGCACGCGCGATCGCAATTCGTTGCTGCTGTCCTCCCGACAACTTTTGACCTCGCTCGCCAACAATCGTGTCATACCCTTGAGGCAGTCGGCTGATAAATTCATGCGCTTCCGCAATCTCAGCAGCAGCTATTACCTCCGTTAGCGTTGCATCAAACGTCCCGTAGGCGATGTTTTCCCTCACCGTACCGTGAAATAAAAACACATCCTGACTGACTAAACCAATTGCCCGACGCAAATCTTGTAATAGTAACTGGTGGATTTCAATCCCATCCAGGGTAATCGTTCCCGAATGTACCTCATACAATCGCAGCAATAATTTCACTAGCGTACTCTTACCGGAACCCGTGGAACCCACAATCGCAATAGTTTTACCAGCAGGGATATGGAGAGAAAGATTTTCAATCACTGGGTTGCGCCCATGGTACGCAAACGTAACATCTTGCAACACCAACTCGCCACGCACCTGATCGACGGGTAACGGAATATCTCCTGGATGCATTTCTATGGGAGTATCGAGCAGATTCATCACCCGTGTTGTGGATGCCATTGCTCGTTGATACTGATCGAGCGTTGCACCCAGTTGAGTCAAGGGCCACAGCAAGCGCTGAGTTAGGAACACCAAGACACTGTACGTTCCGACTGCCATTCTCCCCGCCACAACATCCATCCCGCCGTAGAGGAGAATTCCCACAAAGCCAATTAAGATAATCATGCGAATCAGCGGAATGAACGCAGCAGAAAATGCGATCGCTCGCTGGTTGCTAACCCGATAGGCTTCGCTTTCCGCTTCAATTCGTCCTAATTCGTACTCTTCAGCCGTAAAGCTTTTAATCGTCGTGATGCCAGTTAGATTATTCGCCAATTGACCATTGATCGAACTGACTTTTTCTCGGACATCGGCATAGCGAGGGGCAAGGAGACGCTGAAAGGCAATCGAACCCCAGAGGATAAATGGTATCGGTATAATCGTCATCCAAGCTACATTGGGAGCCAGGATATAGAAAGCCGTACCAATCACAATCGCTGTGGTTGTGACTTGGATAATGTCATTCGCCCCAACATCCAAAAAGCGCTCTAGTTGGTTAATGTCATCGCTCAAAATCGACATTAACCCGCCTGTACTTCTATCCTCGAAATAAGCAAGTTCCAGAGATTGCAAATGTCCGTATGCATCTAGGCGCAAATCGTGCTGAATAGATTGGGCAAGGTTCCGCCACAGTCGAGCATAGGCATATTCAAAAACAGATTCCAATCCCCAAATGATGAAGCTGAGCAACGAGAGTATCAACAGTTGACTGAAGATATCTGTAACACCCAACTGAGCAATCAAAGAATCTTGCCGCTTCACAACTACATCGACGGCTACACCAATCAAAGCAGGCGGTGCCAAGTCAAAGATTTTATTGAGAATCGAGCAGGCAATCGCCAATCCAATTTGGCGGCGATAATTATGTCCGTAATCGATCAGGCGCTTGAGGGGAGGTGCCTTGCGCGATCGATTTTTCCGTCTTTGAGACTGAGGTGTTGGTGAGGTATTATTACCTGCGGTAGAGCGTTTTGCCGTCTGCTTGGAGGACGGCTGCGATCGTAAACTGGACACGCCAATTAACCCTGAAATTAACCACGTTAACCTGTTCTAGGGAATTTGACATCCTTAAACTCAGGACTCACGCACGAACATCACCTGTAGGGGCAATCCCCCCGTGGTTGCCCCGTTTTCTTGTAGGGTGGGCATTGCCGACTAAAATTCTTGTAGTGTGCTGAGATGGCAATCGGCAATGCCCACCTTTCCATTTAATTGTGTCTACTGACTGAAAAAGACGACTGTATTTCTGGACAACTCCTCAATTGCGGTGGTTGTTGCTGTAACGAATTCTTGCTCCAGCCCACTGGAGTTTATCCCGCAGCGTTTGGTAGTAGGAATAGTTGCCCCGCAAGATGATGAACTTGGCATAAAAATCGGCACTGCGAACATCCACCCGTTGTCCGGGCCAAATGGAAGTTGCGAGAACCCCATCCATCCACAGCTTGGTATTTAGCTCGTAATCCCCCAAAGGCCAAATGCTGACAACAGAACCTGGAGGTAAGACGAGGGGACGACTAGAAAGACTCAAGGGGCAAATCGGCGTTACGACGATCGCTTCCATACCATCGTGTAAAATTGGGCCATTGGCAGAAAGGGTATAGCACGTCGAACCCGTGGGTGTTGCCACAATTAACCCATCGCCTTGGTACTGATCGACGACTTCCCCATCAATTTCCATTTCTAGAATTGAGGTAATCATTCGATCGGCCGATGCGGGTTTAACGCACATTTCATTCAGCGCCAAAAAGCGATCGCTCGCAGGTTCAGTATTAGCGCGATCGCCATCAAAGACAGCCGCCTGTACCATCATCCTACGCTGAATCGCATAGCGATCTTCTGAAAGTCGATCCCAAATTTGCTCGGTGTCTTTAAACTCTTCAAACGGTTCGGTGAGAAACCCCAGATGTCCTCCCACATTCACCGCTAAAATTGGCACTCCTTCCGGTGCGAGATGTCTTGCAGCAGCTAGCGCCGTGCCATCGCCCCCCAGAACCACCGCTAAATCAATTTGTTCCATGGCAGAGGCCAAAAAGACAGGGAAAGGATTATCCTGCGGGCCACTCGGGCCGAGCAAAACCTGACACTGACGTTTTTCCAATTGTCGAGCGCATTTTTCCGCCCAACTCCGGCTTTGAGAGTCTTTCGCTTTGTAAACAATAATGGCATGCTTGAGCTGCACGTTAACCTCGATTCCTCGCCCCTTGTCGTCATTGCCATTCTAGGTAGAATTCGGAAGCGATGCATACTCTGTGCCGCAAAACAGAGGCTCATGAACGTGAGTATACGAACATTGGAATGAAAAATTTTATCCCTTCTGCCCTCTGCCTTCTGCCCTCTGCCTTATTTTCTAGATAGTTTTTGTAGGAGTTGAAAATTGGCAACCAAGGTATCGTACTGGCTGATTCCCTCACAAGAGGACAGAGCATTTTTCCAGGACATGATAGATACTCTGGCACGAGAGTATGACGCCCCCTCGTTCACTCCCCATGTCACGATCTATTCAGGTGACTCGGCACCGAATGAATCTCCTGATGAACTGATCGAACAGGCAATCCAGGGAGTGCGACCTTTTAGTTTAAAATGCGATCGCATTCTCTATTCCCCAGAATTTACTAAAACGTTATTCGTGCAATTTCAACCCAATTCTATTCTTAGCCAGATATCACACAGCTTGCAAAGTAACTCAAAACATCCATCCGACTATACTCTTAACCCTCACTTGAGTTTAATTTATCAACAGATGAGTGAGGAAACCAAAAAAAAATTAGCAACTTCGCTGACTCTGCCCAAATCTGAAGTGATATTTGATGAAGTCATGGCTATCTCTAGTCCAGAACGCACGCAAACGCGAGAGGATGTAGAGAGTTGGCAAGTCATTTGTATTAGGAAACTTTAAGTTTAGCCGTTGGGTGCATCCCATTTTTGCAAAAATATCTGGCGATTGGAAATCGCAGCTACACA
>DATNPC010000764.1:0-18147 GCA_036703375.1 Allocoleopsis sp. | reverse complement strand
TAATCCTTTTTAGTTTCCAACTAATCTATAAATTTTATTTATCTATCGATCGTCTTTATCTTGTTTTAGGCTAAGTACCTATTAGCTGGTTAATAAGATACATGAATTACAATTTAGTTGCTTAAAGGATTTAAACGGTTTTTAATTTATTCTCCTGAAAAATTAATGCCGAGCCAATCAAATAAGATTCATACTTAATAAGTTGTTACATTGATAAGCTTTTACATATTTAAACTTTATATTTTTCAGATAAAGTCTAAGCCGAATTGCGACCGCTCGCTCAAAATCTTTAGTAGACTTTACGAGCGAGCGCAATGTAAAACAAAGCGAGTAACGTTCATGGGTGCAAAAACAGAGGAGTCAGAACTCTATGAATTCAGTCTTAACTTAGAAGACGACTTAGAAACTGAGTTAGAGGAACTGTCCAACCTTGGAACAAAGGTTGTTTTAGAAGATGTATGTTTATTAGATTTTTTAAGGGCATCTCAAAATCTATCGTTAAATACCAGGGTTAGGCTGACAGAAGGGGAGCATACAACTTTTGCATAAATAGCATTTTCTTGTGGGGTAGGCGACACGAGCAGCCCAGTATTAGGGCTGGCTTCCTGACCCACCCCACCAGAGTGTATTTGCACATACAGTTAGGATGCACCCGACTAGAATATTCGGTAGGCATTTTAAGCATTAAACTCAGTTTTTTTGCCAGTGTTCTAAGTCAAAACCTGTTTCTCGCTTCGCCTTGATATTTTTCAGATGTTTCTTCACGGTGTCGATACTGATAAACAATTCAGCCGCTATTTCCTTACGACTGTAGTTAGCGCGGTACAATGACCAGACTTCCGCTTCGCGAGGAGTCAAACCATAACGCTCGCTCTCAATCAGTGCTAAATTTTGCAGTGATTGAAAGCGATTTTCCAAAACGATCAAAAGATAGGGATAAGAGATTCCTTTTAACTTAAGCCATTGTGCGCGTAGTCGGATATTGGTTAACTTGTCGAGCTTAATCTCAACCTCAACGATCGCAATTTGACCGGGGTACGCCTTACGATTTTCAATCATCGCTTTGCACACTTGCCAGATTTCTGCTGGTAAACCGTTGGCTGGTGTCTTATTCTGGGTCAGGCGATCGCAAATCTGCTGAGCAATGGCATTAGCTTGCACCCAATTTCCTCGTTCATCCACAATCAAGATGCCATCGATAAAGCTTTCAATCACTCCTTGCAGAGGGACGCAATCCGACTGCCTGTTTTGAGAAGTTAAGTTTTCTAAAGTTCGATTTGAAGGTTGGATGCCAGGGTTCTTAGTGAGAGTCATAAATTTTTAGTAGGGTAACTTGTTAACAGAGCGAATTTGATAGAAGTGGCGATGTGCGAGAACTTCGTTGGAGATTCGTCAATTCAAGAAGCACCCTGGAGAAGCTGGCAAATGTTTAGGAAAAAGTTATGGTACTAGTAAACTTCAAGTTTGGTGATGCTATTACAAAACTCTTCACTTTTTTTAGCGATCTAAATCTAAATGTAGTGGTTGGGAAAGATCGAGCAGACTGTGAAAACATTACAGGAGTTCCCGCGTTGACAGCAGTTTCCTACAGTTGTCACGCGGAATCTCGCATCCGGAGTGTGAAACCTGGCCACTGTTCACTGTTCACTGTTCACTGGCCACTGTTTTAACAAACATGCCAATTGCTGTAATAGTTCTTCTTGAATGGCTGCCAATACTGGTTTTGCTTTAGCTGCCTTTAAGGGACATGTGACTTCCCGTTCCTCTACCAGTACCAGGTGTTCCGTTATCGGGGGGCGGTGACTGTTCTAAGGCAATTTGTGGGCTGGAGTAATCGGAGAGCGGTTGTAGGAGAACCGTGCTAGATATTAAGAAGGTTTGAGAACCTTGAGCGGGTGCGATCGCCTGATTCAATCCCACGCTCAAAATAAGGGCCGTTAATGCTGTAATAGATTTAGCGTTCATGGTTGATTCCTTTGGTCTGATGAGAAGCATCGAGTCGTCGAGGGAGTCCTTGTCGTGGCGATTTGCGATCGCGTCAAAGTGCAGCGAAAAATCGCGCTAAGATTGCTTGATGCTGAATGCGGCAAACTGAGTGATGCTCTTGCCGTCTTGAATTCAGAGTATTTGAGGGAAAATGACTCAAGCCAGCATGGCGTTTTAGGGCTAGCAGCCTTTTCCATTGAGGGATAACGAGTTGGGGGAAGTGATTTTTTCCTAGGGGATTCCCCGAACTTTTGGGAAAATCCAGACACTACCGCTTCGCTCCAGTTATGAATTATGAGTTATGAATTTTGCATGCAAGACTATTTCGCGAATCAAAGGCATATCAACACTCCTGAAATCAAAGTCTGAGATGCGAATTTTGAGAAGAGAAGCGTCAGATGCTAGCGAGATAACGTTGCTTCACACCTGAGCGTTTAGGAACGCGATCGCTTCTATAACTCCATGAAACTTCGCGGCTGACTCAGTTTCAGACTGAGCGTTGAATGAGATTGCCTGACTTATGCCTGACTTATGCGTCAGAGCGTTATTTATAACTGCAAAGAAACTGGATAAGATGCTATGCATCTAAACTGCATAATCTACATCCAGGTTTTGGAGTCCGTTGTCCGTGGTGGCATGGCTTTCACCGTTTCCGTTTTGAACCACCATGAGTAGGGGCGCACCGACGTGCGCCCTTCCTATAGGTGGAATCCCTGCGTAAGTCCTGAATAAGCTGATTGAGTTGCTCGTGGAAAGCTTCGGGAGTGAGAAATCTGGGTTGCTCCTGTGCAATAGGATGCTGTTGCTCTGTGATTGAGTAATGAACGTTTCCCCAATTAATTAAACTCACGATCGGATGCATCTGATTCGACCCTTTGTCATCAGGTCAAAATTCAAAGATTTCGCAGAACCCAATTTTTTGCATCCTTACCAAAAATTTGTAATAGCTTCCATGAACTGCGTACACCAGAACGCATGAAACTTCTTATTCATAAGAGAAGAGCATAAGAGAATAAGAGCCTGATTTTCAAGTCAGCTTAACTGTGGATAATGCGATCGTTCATCATTCATGCCAGATACGGCACCCAAGATTGCATAATATCGGGAGAGCCATACCAAATTCCCTCTCGTCTGGGCGAATGCAAAACGCCTTCTAATGTGAGATTGGTCGCACCGTCGAGATGAGCCGCTTCGACGGGGGTGATGCCATCTCCCCAGCAATTCCCTACTCCGCAAGTGAGTTTGTAACTGTTGTAAGCTAACCATTGACCTGGGCGTCGCGCTCCGTAAATCGCCTTTCCGGCAACACAAACATATTTAACGTCTGGGTAAAAAGCACCGGGATAATTGACTTTCACAAAATCTAAATTGCGTTTTGTCCAGCGCTCTTGGCTGACATGAGGTGTCCCTAACGTCACTAAAGTCGCGACGTAAGGATAGGCATGCCATAAACCTGCTGTTTCGCTGGCATCGTTGTGAATCGTATAAGGCTGCTCTCCCATGTAAATCCGAGCAATCCAGCCACCAGCCGAATGACCGATCAGGTTAACCTGAGAGACGTTGTAGTCTTGACGCAACTGTTTCACGGTTTGGTCGAGTTGACGCAAAATGGGTATCATCGATCGCCCTCCCACTGTGGGGAACCAATCTCGTGGTCTTAAGGGGACGATCGCTGTCGGAAATCCTAATTTTTGTAACGCTTGCTCTAAAGCACGGTATTCGATCGCACCTGCGAAAAAGCCCGGTAAAATGACAGTCGGTAATGGCATTGGGGATTTTAAATTTGGGATTTTAGCTTGGGGATGGGTTGTTCACATCGGTTTATTATTAATCAAACTTAACAAATGGTGACGGCACAAGTGGGCACCCTATACGGTATTAGTGTGGGACCGGGTGACCCTGAATTAATCACGCTCAAAGGACTGCGTATCCTCAAACAGGTATCTGTGGTGGCGTTCCCGGCTGGGGTTGGAGACAAGCCGGGAATGGCTCAGCAGATCGTGCAGCCGTGGCTGGAAAGCGATCGCGTTGAGTTAGCGTTGACGTTTCCCTACGTCCAGGACATGGCAACTCTGACTCAAGCTTGGCAAACGGCAGCCGAGCAAGTCTGGCAGTATCTAGGTCAAGGTCAAGATGTAGCGTTTGTCTGTGAGGGAGATGTCAGTTTCTACAGCACGTTTACGTATTTAGCCGAGACGCTGCAACAACTACATCCTGAAAGCCTCGTGCAGACGGTACCGGGAGTTTGTTCGCCCATGGCAGCCGCATCGGCGTTAAAAAGTCCGTTAACGATTCGCGAACAGCGCCTCGTCGTGCTGCCAGCTCTCTATAATGTGGAGGAACTCGAAACAATCCTGGACTGGGCAGATGTTGTAGTACTGATGAAAGTGAGTTCGGTCTACTCCCAAGTGTGGGAGGTGTTGCACCGACGCAACCTGTTGGAACATGCTTGTGTCGTGGAACGAGCCACCCTACCCGATCAAGTACTGTATGAGGATTTACGCGATCGCTCCACGCTGAAATTGCCTTATTTTTCCCTACTCATCGTGAACGTTAAAGCATCCATCCGTTAAATTGGGTTAAGCCCCCTTCAAGAGATGGCAACTTCTCTCCTGAAAAGGTGGTCATTGTTGTGTAACAACAAAACGACCCAAAAAGTGTCAACTCAACCGTTCTGTTCCCAACGGCTGAGACTATCATTAAAAGTCAAACGGCAATTCTGAAGTGAAGACTGCTTCAAGCCACCTAACCTATATCCCTAACCTGCCTGCAACGACGCAGTGGAGTGAACTGTAACTGCTATGTCTTACGCTTCCCTCTTTAAAAGCCTTCCTGAAAAGCTGACTCAGCCCATCGGTATAGCGATTTTGGCTTCCCTTGGTATCCATGTGCTAGTCGGTGTCACACTACCCTATTGGTCTGGGCTATCCAATGGCAAGTCGAAGCCCATCCGAAATGTCAAGCTGGTGCAGTTATCCCCATCAGAGCGCAGCCGTATTCCAACTCCTGCGCCGTCGCCATTAAGCCTGCCACCCAACGTCAGTCAGCAGCTACAGCCTCTGTCCCCCTTGCCGTCTTCTCTCAATACTCCTTTACCAGCGCCCCCCAAAGATTCATCCGTTTATAATTTCCCGCTAACTCCTCTGCCTTCACTGGGCAATCTCGGTCTGTCGCCCCTATCTCCCTTACCCGGACGTCGTCCATCATCGCTCAAGATGCCGGTTTTCGACTCCCCCTTGCGGAACGATCTGATTTCTCAACTATCTGCACCTCGGAAAGATTTGGCATTGGGATCGTCTACGGTAAAACCGGATTTTCTGCTGCCTCCCAAACCCAATTCAACTCTGCCGCCACCACCTCCAGCGTTTTTACCCCCACCTCCTAATCCCGCATCCCCAATACCTTCGGGTCTCCCGGCTAGTCCTCTGCCAGAATTTGCGACGAATCCCGGACAAGTTTCCAATTCATCCGATTCGCTCAAGGGAACATCGCCGGTGGCAGTGAATCCCGGCACGGCAGGATTGGATGCTCCCTGGTCAGCGCCAGGTTCAGCGACAAACACACTTCCTACCGAAACCACTCAAGCGGCGCTTCCAGGTGCGCTACCCGGTAACTCGACAGGTAGCAATAGCGGTAGTAATGGTAGTAGCAGCAGTAGTAATTACGATGCTTATCAACGAAACGTCATTGGTTGGCAAGAGCGAACTCAGACTTACAGCCGTCCGAAAGAAGTTCTCATCTCTAGCAACTCCATACCCAAAAATGTTTCGACTGGAGAAAGCACGAAGGGTGAAGTCTATATCGCCGTGAAGGTTGATGACAAGGGCAATGTTATCTCCAACTCTTTGGATGTGATGGGCAGTTCTTTCTCGGATGCCTCGTTTGACGGTGCAGCGAAAGATGCTGTTCAGAATTATCGGTTCCCAGGCACGGGTAAGGTTGAGGCTTACGTCGTTCGGGTTCAGTTTAATGGCAGTGGTAGAGGGGCTGGCAGTGTCATAGACTCTCCAACTCCAGGAACTGCTCCAAACACTCCTAAGCCAAACGCTTCTCCGGAAAGCTTGAATATTCCAAAGCCAGGAGCGTCTCCCAATCAACCCGGCACACCTACGCCGGAATCAACAAGCGATCGCATCAGCACTCCCAAACCCGATGCGTCACCAGACCGCCTGAATCTGACTAAACCAGAAACGTCCTCCGATCGCCTAAACGCTCCCAAGCCAGATGCTTCGCCTACCTCCAATCGCCTGAATGCTCCTAAACCGGATGCTTCTCCCGATCGCCTAAACGCTCCTAAACCTGATACTCCATCGCAACGTCTGAGCCTTCCCAGGGTTCCGGACGCCTCTCCTGCATCGGAACGTCCGAGTACTGCCAAACCGGAAACATCTTCAGATCGATTGAGTCCTCCTAAAGTGGACGCGTCTCCTCAGCGCTTAAATGCTCCTAAGCCGGACGTGTCTCCTCAGCGCTTAAATACTCCCAAGCCGGACGTGTCTCCCGAGCGCCCCAGTATGTTCAAACCGGAAGCCAGCAGCGATCGCTCCAGCACTCCCAAGCCGGAAACGAGTAGCGATCGTTCAAGCTCTTCGAGAGTCGTCACTCCCCTAGGGTCAGTAGCCCCCAAGAAATCGGACGCGTCTTCTGAGCGATCGAACTCGTCCCAACCGGAAGCATCTCCCGATCGGTCCAGCGATTCCCAGCCAAAAAACTAACCCAAGAGGTACGACGATAGGCTCTCACCTGAAGTATCGTGCTGCATAGTGAAGCCTTTACGTTTTGCTTGCCTCGTCTATGGCTGAATCTTCATTGTTTGCAAATCGCTTGGCTGCCTCAGCTGAACGATTGTTGGTGCTGAGCGATCGCTTCGCTCAGGCACGGGTATTGGTTGTCGGTGACTTGACCCTGGATGAATTTCTCACAGGTCAAGTGGAGCGGATTTCCAGAGAGGCACCCGTGTTGATTATTCGTCACAAAACCACCCGGCAGACACCAGGGGGGGGAGCGAATGCGGTTTATAACCTGGCGAAGCTGGGTGCAAAGGTGAAGGTTGCAGGATTGGTGGGCAAGGATGCTCAAGGAGAAGTCCTGCGGGGCATTTTTGAGGCAGCTGGCATTGATACGAGTGGCATATTCGTTGACCCAGACCGACCTACGGTCACAAAAACTCGGATTACGGGTCACTCTCGCCAGTCAGTCACTCAGCAAATCGTGCGAGTGGATCGCAAATCGGATGACCTACCAGATATCGATGTCCAGTTGCAGTTAGCCGCGCATATCCGGCAGCAGTTGGATACGGTAGATGCGGTGGTTTGTTCGGATTATGGGGATGGTGTCTTTACCGCGCCAGTGATTGAGGCGGTGTTGTCGCATTCCCAGACCATTGTCGATGCCCAGAAGAGTTTACCCCGTTATCGCGGTGCTACCTTATTTACGCCAAACTTGCCCGAAGCGGAACAAGCCGTCGGCTATCACATCCATGATGCTCAAACGCTGACTAAAGCTGGTTTTGATTTACTGGCACTGACACAGGCGCAACAAATCCTGATTACGCGCGGTGACGAGGGAATGAGCTTATTCGATCGCGCGGGTTGCGAACAATCGATTCCCGCGTTCAACCGCACGGACGTTTTTGATGTCACGGGTGCAGGAGATACGGTTGTCGCGGCACTGACGTTGAGCTTGTGTGGCGGGGCATCATTCTGGGAAGCCTCTGTTTTGGGCAATTTAGCGGCTAGCATTGTCGTGCGTCAGTTTGGTACAGCAGCGACAACGCCAGATGAGATGAAGGTAGCATTGCAGGGGTTGTTAGAAGACGTTCGTTCGATCTAAGTCACCTTTGTCGGTTAATCTCTGTGACGTCGGCGCAAGCATCCTTAACGAGTAACCCAACGCTCCAATTTGTTCTGTCAAGTTACTCTACGAATTGCATGGATTCAGTTTTAGATTGAATTTCTAGCTCTTTATAACCCGTCTTTTCATCGACTGTTCTGAGGAACGTCAAATCGTCGCTGCTGCCGATGACGATTTCAGCTGTAGTATAGACAATACAACCCTTTAAAAGATGGCCTCCAATCGTTTTACCCGTTCTATTAGAGAGAGAAATGTGGAGATGGATGCCTTGAGTAGACAGGGTTCCGACTAGAGAAACAATCTCGAAGCAGTCCTTAAACGCATAAGCATAGTTCTGATTGGCAAAGCGTAAAGTGGCTACTTTTAAGCTGCCAACAGCCGTGAGGATAAAACCAGCTTGAATGTCATTGTATTTTACAAAACGGCTGAGACTTTCTTTTAAATCTTCATCAGGTTTTAACCGAATTGCAAAAATCTTCATAAACAGGTTACTCGACAATTGGTATGTAATTTTTAGTTAAGGCGAGATTGCAGAAAACGCTCTAGCGTCTTGATGGCCTTGACAAGACTTTAGCAAGATGCAAGAGGCGTTGGAGTCTTCTTATCGTTGATTTCACGGTGTTTTTTACAGAACAGCAGCACTAAAATCTGCTGAACACTCGATCGGATTAAGTTACTAACTACCATGACGCCCATGCTACCTCAGTGTCAGAATCTGCAAGAACAGGTAGAAAGTCTTTTGCATCTGTCGCATCAGGAACCATCGTTACGGATGTTACAAGACAAGGTTATTGCTGTTCAGGCTTCCCTCCGAAAAGCGATCGCACCGACGTTTGAGATTGTTTTTGCCGGTGCGTTTAGTGCTGGCAAGTCGATGTTGATTAATGCACTCCTGGAACGAGAACTACTTTACAGCGCAGAGGGGCATGCAACAGGTACGGAATGCTACATTGCCTATGCCCAACCAGATAAAGAACGAGTCGTGCTGACGTTTCTCAGTGAGGCGGAGATTCGGGAACAAGTGATAGCACTAAGTCAATGGTTGGGGTTGCCCGCCGTGAACATCAATCAACCGGAGGCAATGAGTTCGCTACACCAGGCATGTATCACGATTCTCCAGCAAGAGGGCGGGGAGAGCAAGTCAGAGAAAGCCAAGCAGGCGAAAGCCTTGTATTTGCTACTCGAAGGATTTATCGCTAATCGCGATCGCATCCATACCGTCAACAACGCTACCTACTCAATGGAGCAATTCAACTTCTCGAATCTCAAAGAAGCGGCGGGTTATGCACGTCGTGGCAGTAATAGCGCAGTACTTAAGCGAATCGAGTATTACTGCCATCATACCCTATTGCAAGATGGTAACGTACTGATTGATATGCCGGGAATTGATGCACCCGTCAAGCGAGATGCTCAACTCACTTATCGCAAAATAGAAGATCCAGAAACGTCTGCCGTGGTGTGCGTCCTCAAACCCGCCTCAGTTGGGGATATGACAACGGAAGAAACCGAATTGTTGGAGAAGATGCGAAGTAATCCAGGGATTCGCGACAGAGTATTTTATGCCTTCAACCGTATTGATGAAACCTGGTACAACACTCAACTGCGCCAACGCTTGGATGACTTGATTAATTCCCAGTTCCGAGATACGCCAAAAGTTTATAAAACCAGTGCCTTACTCGGATTTTACGGCAGTCAGATTAAAGGCACAAACGGAGGCGTCAGCAATGCGTCTCCTGCCCAAACTCGCTTTGGTTTAGATTCTATTTTTGCTAGTAGCGTCAAAAGCACGGTAGGAGGGGAAGATACACCACAATTCGTCAACGAATTTCTGCGCTACTGCGCCAACTCCGGCAAACTATCTCCTAATCGCTTCCGCATTTCCGTCAATAGCTTCGAGACACCAAATGAAAATTACGTGCGGATTCTCACCGAACAAGGTACACCCCTGATCGATCAGTTAATTCAAGATAGCGGTGTTGAAGAGTTTCGTGCGGCAATTACGCGCTATCTCACCGAAGAAAAGCGGCCTCAATTATTTGCCAATCTAGCGGACGATCTACAACCGTTGTGCATTGGCTTGAAGAAATACTACCTGAGTATCCAGCGCGAGTTGGACAGTCAGCCCCACGAAATTGAGGCGATGAAAGCGCGGGAATTGGAACGTCTCAATCAGGAATTACAGCAGATTGGTAGAGAGTTTTGCCAGCACATAGATGAAGAGATCAATTTGGTAGTGACGAACGCTTGCCCAAACTTCGAGGCAGATTTTCGCCAACTCCAAAGCCAGATGATTCAACGCCTCGATGAATTGCTCCATACATTCTCGGTTGCTGATGCTTACAGCCGTGCTACTGCCAGTCATCGCCGCAACGCAACAGCACCACTGATTGCTGTTTTAGTCGAGGCACTTTATTACTTCGCCAATGAACTAGAAGATATTTTAGTCGAGGCTTCGCAAGCGGTTGTTTCTAGCTTTTTCCAACGCTTAATCGAGCGAGTACGTCGCGCCGATTATTACATTCACATTTATCGCCTGTTGGGGAATGATGGAGGAATTGAGCAAAAACTCAAGGAATTAGAGAAGCAGGTGAGTACAGCTTTAGTTAGTGCAGCGAGGACAGAATGCGATCGCTTTGTGCGAGAAAGTCCGCGTTTCTACGACGAAGGAACCTTTTCTATCTATCAATTCCGTCAAACCTTACAACAAACCTCCCAAGGCTACGATGCCGAAAGCATGATTGATGCTGAACCAGCAATTCGACAGTTACTGAAATTAGATTTCGAGCCAAAGGTTTTTCAAACCATTCGACGCAGTTTCCGCCAAACCATCAACCAAACGCTTAAAACTCTCTTGTTACCCATGGCAAATGAGCAAGCAGATGCGATCTTGCAGCACTACAATCGAGCGCGTGCCTATCTAGAGCAAACATTGGAAAAAGAAGCGGAGGAAAAAATTAATAGTAATCGACGATTGCAGGATGAGATTGAGCAGAAAATTGCCATTTATAACCAAGCTATTACAGGAATTAATAGCTGTTTGCAAGGCATGCTATTGAACCGACATCAACTTCCTGCGATCGGCGAATCCGATTTGACGGCAATATTGACTTCTTCTGAATCTGATGGTTTGGATAGTAGCTTAAATTCTGCTGTGGAAGCTGACTCGGTTGATGTAGCAGATAGTAGAGTAGCTGAAATTTGAAGGAGGAGATGTTTCGTCCGCCAGGGGTTTAAACCCCTGGCTCATAGAGCAAGTCCTCTAAAGAGGACTGTAAATCAATGGGTAATCTAGTAGCAATAATAGCAAAGTGAAATTCATGGCTCTTTGGCGACTATATTATCATTTTGTATGGGCGACGAAAGAACGCCAACCTCTTATTACTCCTAATAGAGAAGCTGAGCTTTACCGTTATATCATTGCCAAAGCTGATGCCCTTAGTTGCATTGTTCATGCTGTAGGTGGAATAGAAGATCATATTCACCTACTTGTTTCCATTCCACCAACACTATCGATCGCTGATTTCGTCAAGCAGATAAAAGGTAGTAGCGCTCATCACCTAAATCAAGATTTATCCGCTTCCGCCAAGAAATTTGGTTGGCAAGAAGGATATGGAGTGTTTTCCTTGGGAGGTAAGCAACTAGAGCAAGCTGTTGATTATATAAAAAATCAGAAGACTCATCATCTCAAAGGAACAGCATTAGCATCTTTGGAGCACACGACTCATCAAGATGATTCCCCGATCCGCTGGCAACTAGACTGAAAAATTGCTAATTCTTGCCAATCTTTAGTCCTCTTTAGAGGACTTGATCTATTAGCCAGGGAATTAATTCCCTGGCGGGTAACAGCGTCATCAGATGATGAAAGAAAAAATTATTACACTGTCCATAAATTCCCCCAGACTTGCATCTATCCAGGGGATGATTTACAGATTATCTATTACTTTCCGCCATAGTAGAAAGCAACTTCTTTATCTTTAAGCGGTGCAAAGTCTGCATCAACCAACATCTGGTTAAGCTCTTCTTGAGAAATGTGCTTAGCCCCGATGCGAACAATTCTAGAACGCATGGTATTCGATACACCACTGCGCTGTCGTCCAGCCTCTAAACCCATGACTTTATGATAAAGTTCTAGCTTAGCGGCTGGAATTGGGGAACCGTCCAAGTCAATTCCTTGTGCGATCGCTTCATCAACCGCATCAGCACCTTTAGTCGATTGAGATTGTAAATTTGTTTCGGTAGACATAACAGGCTGGGATCGAGGGTACAGCAGTATTTTATGATTAAAACGCACCCAATTTGCAGGTCGTCACCCAGCAAGGTAGTCTGCTTTTGCAGGCATAGTTGCCTCTATCGCTGTTAAGTAGGGGCTAATTTTTTGGTGCGATCGCATCTTCAATCTACCCATTCCACCGCATACCTGCTCAACTGTAGATATACTTAGGGTAAAAAGTAAACCACTTTCTTGTGGTACGAATTAAATGTGTATCGGGAAGCTTCTAACGTCCCGATATTAATGCTGACAGCTCAAGACCAAGCCTTTCATAAAGTTTGGGGATTAGAATCTGGCGCAGATGACTATATCACTAAACCATTCAATACTCGCGAACTCTTGGCGCGCATAAAAGCTGTGTTGCGCGGCCGTGCAGCTGGTAAAACGTCTCAATCGCAAACGTAAAAATAACAATGCAGAATTAGAGAAGCCATGACACACGTCTTACTAATTGATGATGAAGAGGCATTGCGGGCAAGTCTTAGTTATGCATTAGCCAAAGAAGGATATCAGGTAACAACAGCAGCAGATGGTCGAACAGCACTCAAATTGTTTCACAAGGAAGTGCCGGATGTGATTATCCTGGACTTGATGCTACCCGAAATAGATGGCATGGAACTGTGCTGGCGCATTCGGGCATTTTCTAAAGTACCGATATTGATGCTGACCGCCAAAGACCAGCCCATTGACAAAGTGTGGGGGCTAGAGGCTGGTGCAGATGACTATATCACCAAGCCATTCAACACTCGGGAACTTTTAGCGCGAATCAAAGCTGTCCTACGCGGCCGCGCCGCCGGTCAAACCTCTTGATGCCAGACGAGGAGGTGAGACAGAGGCAGCAGGGGCAGCATTTGCTGGCAAGAGGTTGGTCAAACCCACTTGTCCTGCGATTTTTCTCCTCTTGCCCAATCGCTCCCTTCTCTATCGAGAAATCATGATGTGGTTACCAATTAACATCCGCTGGAATTCAATTTATCGAAAACTATTTATTACCTACCTAGCGCTTACAGCACTGGGAACCTCTATTCTTGCCTCCTACATCTTATGGTCTTTCTATGGCTACTTTATGCGGACGAGGCAGGCGGACTTAGAAGCTTGGAGTAATGCTCTCAGCGAAAGCGTCGCTGACGCCTTGGAAGAAAAGCAACCCGAGCGAGTGAAAGTTTTGGTAGAACGCTATGGTGCCAGAGAATCGGTAACGCTGCGCTTCTTTAATTCCGATGGTCACTTGATGTTCACCTCTGCCCCTGAGATCGATAGTCAGGTTAGTGACTGGTTGCAGGTTCCTGGAATCAGCGAAGCACTGCAAAATCGTACCGTGCAGGGAGTAGCCAAGGGTATTTTGTCGAACGATGACCGATTGTTTGTCGCCAAACCTGTGACCCGTAACGGTCGATTGCTGGGCATCTTGCGGATGTCGATCACCCTTAGCCAGTTCCAGCGCCAGTATCGCGCAATCATCTTTACGATTTTTGGCACGCTACTCTTCACAGTTTTGGTCTGTGCGCTGATTAGCGAATGGCTTGCCCGCAATATGGCACGACCTATTCAAGCAATGCGTAATTTTGCGATCGAGGTTGGTCGGGGTCATCTAGGGGGAAAGCTGAAGATCCGTCAAGATGATGAATTGGGTGAATTAGCCAATGAGTTGAACCGAATGAGCCAACGATTAGCCTCTTTAGATAAGGAACGGCGGGCATTTTTGGCGAACGTGTCTCACGAATTGCGTACTCCGGTGAGTAATGTCTCAGTTACGCTGGAAGCGTTGGCAGATGGTGCGGTTGAAGAGCCTAATTTGCGCGATCGCTTTATCCAAACAGCCCAGGATGAAACAGAACGCCTATCGCGGCTCATCCAGGACTTGCTCGATTTAGGACGACTAGAAGCAGGTGTCACGCCGCTCGAACAACAACCGCTCGGTCTGCGCGACGTAGTTAATCGTGCCGTGCGAGCGATGGAGTTGCGGATGCGCTCTAAAAATGTCGGCATCAACGTCGAGGTGCCTGACGTTCGGCTTCAAGGCGATCCGGAACGACTGCTACAAGCATTTTTGAATGTATTGGATAACGCGATTAAACATTCAAGCGCAGATTCTATGGTCTTTATCTCTGGGAAGATCGAAGGGTGCCTGGTTGCCGTACAAGTGCGAGATCGAGGACCGGGAATTAGCGATCGCGATCTGCCTCACATTTTTGAACAGTTTTATACGGCAGATCGTTCGCGTCAAGGTACCAGTACTGGGTTGGGTTTAGCGATCGCGCGACGTATTATTGAAGCTCATGGCGGCGCGATCGAGGCCAGCAGCCAAGGTGAAGGCAAAGGTGCAATATTTACCATTCGTTTACCATTCTCGACCTACTCTGTTGATAAGAAGATTGGCGATCGCTAAGCGTAAAAACGAGCCAACCGCAGGGGGTTGCCCCTACACATGGCGTTCGTGTGTAAGTCCTGAGATATAGCGGTTCTATGATTGGATGAGGTGCCAAGCTCTGGGTTGAGAAGGAATTGGGAATAGGCAAGAAAGTTAGATGTATTGCAGTGCTAGACCACAGCTACGACAAAATTCCGCTAAATTTTCCACATTTCCTGCAAAAATGGATCGATTCTGCTGAAAGTAGTAGTCATTAGCTTGCCAATCGGTACTAAAGTATTCACAGGGAAAGAGGCTGGGGACTGTTCCTCGATCGCGGGAAAGACAAAAATCAGCGAAGTCTTGTCGGTTCGATGCCAATCCAGCTCGGCTCGCTTAGCGCAGGACTAGTCTTTTTCTCTGTTGCCTGTGTTCTAGTTCCTAGACCTTAAACCCTTCTCAAGTGAACCGATTTTTTGATTCCTATTGCCAAGGAGTAAGGTTAATGGCGGCCAATTCTTGCCCCTCTCTGCTCAAAAGACTAACTACGCTAGTCAGTATCGCCAGTTTGGGCGCTCTAACCAGCGTTCCCGTTTCAGCTCAAATAGCAGCCCATTCCCGTAGTGTTAATCTGCTAGCTGCGAACAACAGCCCCAGTCAGCAGGAACCACTCAGAGCAACCACTGGCATCAACCTCATCGCTCAGGTTGGACTCAGAAGCATCGCTGACGAACTAGTTATCGCTAACGATGCCTTCTCTACTCTCACGGCTGCCCTCAAATCGGCAGGACTTCTGTCCACTCTGGCAAGGGGAGGGCCTTACACCATTTTCGCTCCAACTGATGAAGCCTTTAAAGCCTTGCCAAGAGACACAGTACCCACACTCCTACTGCCTCGGAACAGAGAAAAATTAACCCGTATTTTGACTTACCACGTTGTTCCTGGAGACTATAGAACGTTTCGTCTGAGGCGAGGTACCGTTACGCGTTTGAAAACGTTAGAAGGTGGATACCTAAATATTCGCGTTACCAAGGCTAGTGAAGTGTATGTCAATGGACATAAGGTAATCATGGCCGATATTCCAGCTCGGAACGGCACGATTCACGGCATCAGTGCTGTTCTGATGCCATAGCCGTAATTTGTTGTTAGGAGTTAGTGGTTAGTCATCTGTGTTGTGACTGACGGCTAACTCCAAAACTCAAAGCATGCTAGGTGGACACTGCAAACCAGCGATAGAATCGGTTTTTCAAGCTCTAGCAAGCAGTACCCACCCTGATTAGGACTTACGCGAATTCCCTTTTGAACCGCCATGAGTAGGGGCGCACCGACGCGCGCCCTTCCTATAGGTGGAGTCCCTGCGTAAGTCCTGTTAGAGCTGTCGTCCTAACCTTTATGACGACAGCTCTAACTGTTTGACAGGTAGACTGAAGGCTAGTCATGCTATTAGCGGGTTTGGAGTTATGCTGTCTAGTCCGGATTCTCTCAATGCTACCCTTGCTCCAGGAAGTCTGCGCCGGGTACACCACATAGCCTTGAATGTTCGGAATATGGAGGCTTCGCGCCACTTCTACGGAGATATCCTCGGCTTGCATGAATTAACGGGTGAAGAGGTTCCCAAAACGCTAGCTGAGTTAGTCGCTGCGGGGAAAGTGGCTAACTTCGTTACGCCGGATGGTACTGTCCTCGATTTATTCTGGGAACCGGAACTCGCACCGCCCGACCCCGATCCGCGCCGTGCGTTTACTCGTGCCAATCATCTAGCTTTTGATATTGCTCCGGATTTGTTCGACCAAGCGGTTGAGGTGTTGCGACAGCATCAAATCGCGATCGACCATGGCCCAGTCAGCCGTCCTACAGGACGCGGTATTTATTTCTACGATCCGGATGGCTTTCTGATTGAGATTCGCTGCGATCCGGAAGCTTAGTTGTCTCTCAATCAGCCTTTCATGGGGCAGGCAAGATGCCTACCCCACAAGGAAAACTTAGGCTTGTAGAATAGGCGTCTCGCCTGTTCTGAAAGTCTTCATCCTGGAGTGTGAGCGGTATGCTCATGAACGTCTCTTGCATAAATCCGAAAAGGGCGAAGCATTCGTGTAAAAAATCCGTTGTAAAGACCATAAATCAAGACACGAATGCTTCGCCCCTACAGGCATACTTCAAATTTTACAAGAGGTCTATTCAAAGTCCCCCAAAATTGGAGGATGCGAGGGGGCATCCCAGAATTTATGCAACAGGTCTATTGCAGCTATTACCCTGAGAAAATAGTTCGATATCTCAAAATTGGGAGCGCAAGACGACGTGGGAACGCTTTATGTAGTCGGGACACCGATTGGCAACTTAGAAGATATAACCTTCCGAGCAGTACGGATTTTAAAATCGGTCGATGTTATCGCCGCAGAGGATACGCGTCATACTGGGAAGCTATTGCAGCATTATGAGATAAAAACACCTCAAGTTAGTTACCACGAACACAATCGCACCGAGCGCCTACCGGAACTAATCGAACAGTTGCAAGCGGGAAAAGCGATCGCACTTGTGACGGATGCCGGAATGCCGGGAATTTCCGATCCTGGCTATGAGTTAGTGAAAGCTTGCATTGAGGTAGGCATAGATGTTGTGCCGATACCGGGGGCCACGGCAGCGATTACAGCCTTGAGTGCCGCAGGTTTACCAACCGATCGCTTTGTGTTTGAAGGTTTTTTGCCAGCCAGCGGTAAAGAGCGGCAAAAACGCTTAGAATCGCTGCCAGCCGAAGCCAGAACGATGATTTTTTACGAGTCACCTCACCGACTGCGGCAAACGTTGGAAGATTTAGGAGAGCACTTGGGAGGCAAGCGTACCCTCGTCCTAGCACGGGAGTTGACCAAAATGCATGAGGAGTTCTGGCGGGGAAGCATTGGGGAAGCGATTCTCCACTACACTCACCACGAACCCAAGGGAGAATTTACCCTCGTCGTTGCTGGTGCTCAAGCTCAGGCGCTGGTGCTATCGGAAGAGGTGTTGAAAGCTGAGTTACAACAGATCATGGATCGGGGCATATCGCGATCGCAAGCATCCCGCGAGTTAGCACAATTGACTAAACTGCCCCGACGTCACCTGTACCAGTTAGCTCTATCCCTTCCGGGTTCTTCCCCAGAGACAGTGGGAAATGTTAAAACAGTGGCCAGTGAACAGTGAACAGTGACCAGGTTTCACACTCCGGATGCGAAACCCCGCGTGAAACCTACCATGCAACGATTGGGGGCTTCCTTCCTCTCACTCTCATCCTGGTCACTGGCCACTGGTAACTGCTCACTGTACTGGTAACTGCTCACTGTAAAAAATGAATTAAGAATTATGAAACAATGAAATCTAAATGGTTCCTCACCGCTTTCCTACTACTACTGGTAGGCTGTAACCGTTCTCCTACCGCCTCGACTTCACAAACAGCTTCAAAAACACCCGCTTCTATACCTACGTTAGAAACATCTGTAGCCACAGAAGCAGTGCCAACAGTGACGCCAACGGCATCCAACCCAGCACCTGCCACGCCACAGGCATTACCAACAGCAACCCCATCGACCCCAACAGCTTCTGTGCCAACAGCATCTCCCCTTGTAAGCCCAACTCCTTTACAGAAACTATCTCCTCCTGCCTCGAAAGCCGTTACCATTTCTCCCGATGGCATCGGCCCAGCCAGAGTGGGGAT
>DATNPC010000763.1:0-4007 GCA_036703375.1 Allocoleopsis sp. | reverse complement strand
ACTCGATGGGCAACGCACCGGAATCTTCAGCGGTGTTGAAGAAGATGGGTGCGATCGCACTTCCCAAAATATATCCCCCCGATCGCTTATTCGGTACAAAGGGAATATCTTGCCCGATGTGCCACAGCACCGAGTTAATCGCTGATTTGCGAGAGGAACCCGTACCCACTACATCGCCGACGTAAGCGATAGGATATCCTTTGTCCTTTAATTGCGCGATTGTTTCTAACGCACCAGGCATCCGGGATTCCAGCATTGCCAAGGCGTGTAGGGGAATATCCGGGCGCGTCGTCGCGTGAGGGGCTGGAGACAAGTCGTCTGTATTCGTCTCTCCCGGCACCTTAAACACGGTGATGGTAATCGCTTCGGGGAGTTGAGGACGATTCGTAAACCATTGGGCCGCTGCCCAGGAATCAATCACCTGCTTGGCATACGGATTGGTTTCGGCGAGTTCTAAGACATCGTGATAGGCGTCATATACTAGCAGGGTTTTCTTCAAGGCTTCTGCGGCTGCCGCTGCCAAAGAAGTCCCCCCTTGCCCCTCACCGGGAGAAGATTGGGGGGATTCGGTAACCTGTAGCAAATCAATGAGGGACTGGACGTTGTAACCACCAACCATTGTTCCCAGAAGTTCTACGGCGTAGAGGGGAGAAATCAGGGGACTGGTAGTTTCGCCTTTGGCAATGGCGGTGAGAAATCCCGCTTTGACGTAAGCTGCCGGATCGACACCGGGGGGAATGCGATCGCGTAACAACTCTAACAGCGTTTCTTCTTCACCCGCTGGAGGATTTTTCAAAAGTTCGCATAATTCAGACGTTTGCTGGGCATCTAGGGGTAAAGGGGGAATGCCCAAAGCTGCGCGCTCAGCAGCGTGTTGACGATAGGATTCAAGCATGGCGACGTTCTCCATAAGGTAGCACCTGGAAAATTGTGGCAGTTCAGGTAACGTTTTTCAAAGCAAAAGCTTACCGCCACGCTAACGTTTTTTGCTGTTGCCAGCGAACGCTCTTCATGCACAAGATGCACGATTGCTCTGCCATTGTCACAGAATATCGTGCTACCCGACTATCACATACCACGAAAAAGAGCGATCGCTTTAGAGAAGTACGCTCGTCGTAATGTCTCTCGATCGCTCTAGGTTGCGCCTGAAGCTAGAAATGAATTGTGAATTATTTATCCCAAGGTACAGGCCAATTGTGCAGACTCAGCTTCTAAAAGCTGAACTAGGTTGTAATCGCCCTTGGCTTTCGCCACTGCCAGCCGATGTTCCAAGCTGCGGCAGATATTTTTCATGTGATTGTTGGTGAGTTCATCGAGAACTTCACGCTTGTTGCGAGTTACCCATGTTTGACGCAATCTAGCCGCGAGAGGTTGCTCAACTGCCTTCGGAACGGCGGAGGTGGGTTTTTCCGTGCGATAGGCGATGCCACGATACCTGAGATTATGTACTGGTGCGGGTTCTGGAATGTGCCTTACGTAGTGGGATTTCCACTGTTGACCCCGGTAAGTGCCACCGATTTCACCTTCAGTGACTTCCAGTGCTGGTGTCCCTTCGTAGTTAACACCCCGGTAAGTCAGTTTCATCGCTTCTCCTCCAATCAGCATGTTAAAAACGGTTTTAAACGAGTACTATCCGTGATTTGAGAATTTCCTCTATCTGCACCTGTAACCAATACCGCGATCGCTCAACTCAACAGGTGCTGTCAGTCCACGACGCATCAGCTTAACTTGACATGGTTAGCTTCAAGCCGAAAGAAGTTAAAAATTTATTTCTGTATCTAATTTAACAGTTTTATATTTTAATTAGGTGATTTGTTAAGAAATCCACACAACTTTCTCATAGATCGGGAGATAAGGATGCCGTTCGCGATTCAGAGCTGGCAGAGTGGGAACGTATTATTCTAAAGAACGTATAAAGGACGTAATTTCCGTGTTTGGAGTGGTGAGAGAAGCCTTGTTTGAGAAGCTCGATGGTTTTACAGACACAGAGGGGAATGACAGCAAAGCTTCTCGCCGTCGGTTCGATGGTTGGTCGCTAGAGGAGCGCGATCCCGATTTTATTAAAGCCTGGATGCCAGTCTGGGAATGGCTCTACAACAACTACTTTCGGGTACAAACCGAAGGTTGGCATCACATGCCCTCAACGGGGAAGGTGCTAATCGTGGGTTCCCACAACGGCGGCATGGCTTCACCAGATACATCCATGTTTATGTACGACTGGTTCCGTCGGTTCGGCTACGATCGCTTAGCTTATGCGCTGATGCATCCAGCCGGTTGGAAATTTCCAGTCCTGGCTAAGCCAGCGGCTCAGGCAGGAGCGATACTCGCTCATCCGAAAACAGCGATCGCGGCTTTCGATCGCGATGCGGCAGTCCTCGTGTATCCGGGCGGCGCAGAGGATATGTTCCGTCCTTATTATCTGCGCGATCGCATTCACTTTGCAGGGCGTAAGGGATTTATTAAACTGGCATTGCGGGAAGAAGTGCCAATCGTACCGATTATTTCTTACGGCGCTCACGACACGCTGATTGTGCTGGCCAATTTTGCCGAGCAGGTGAAGCAACTCCAGAAATGGGGTTTTCCCTGGTCGTTAGATGGAGATACGGGCGTGTTTCCGATTTACTTGGGGTTGCCTTGGGGGATAGGAATTGGGCCGATACCGAATATTCCACTGCCTATCCAGATTCACACTCGCGTCTGTGCGCCGATCGCATTTGAGCGCTATGGCCGAGAGGCAGCAAGCGATCGCGATTATGTCGATGCCTGCTACGAACGAGTTTGCAGTCAGATGCAAGGAGAATTGGACGATCTAGTTCGGCGTGCGGAGAATGCTCCGCAAAGATTCTAGTACAGCGTGGCGGAAATAACCTACAAGTTCAAAAATGTCAAAACGCTTACTAGACTTCCTGCACGAATCAAAACTCGCCCCCCTAACCCCCCAATTCTGGGGGGAACAAGATTTCAAAGTCCCCCAAAGTTGGGGGATTTAGGGGGCTTTTCATGATTCATGCAGGAGGTCTAGGGCGTGTCATCAATTAAATGTAGAATGCTGTCAGAGCAAGGCTTTTACGGCTATAAAGCTCGAACGAGCCTGACAGCCAGAATTCACTACTGGTACGGGATGTGTAGCTAATTGATGACACGCCTTAGTGCAAGTACATATTGAGCAAAGGTTTATTCAGGGTAGATGATTTGCGAATTGAGCGATCGCTTCTGCTGTTAGTGCTACCTCCACTAGTTCTTGCAGTTGATTGAGGTTGAGAGATTGCAAGCGAGTCTCCACATCCTCTGGAACTGTGCCAAAGCGAAGGGTGAGTAAATGGAGTAATTGCGATCGCGCACCTTGTTCTAATCCATTCTGTAGGGCTGCTTCTTCTGGTAAGGGGACAAGATTACCCGCCTCGTCATAAAACCGCAACCACGCAGCAGGTTCTCGATCTATGGTTCCTTCCCAAGTTCCCAACCAAAAGCCGAGAGTCTGACTCCACAGCCAACCTTGCTCGTTGGGTACTATCGCCTGATAGCGGAAGTTTGCATCTAACCGCCAACCTGTAAGGGAATTCGGGTTAAAGGGGTCGAATACGAAGTAATCTCGTGTTCTGAAAACTCGCTCGTAAAGGTCTTTTTTGGCTCCTGTGTCTACCTCAGCAGTGGAGGAAGACATTAATTCTACAATTACATCTGGGTAACGTCCGCCTTCGTCCCATACCACCCAACCTTGGCGGGGATAGCTGCCATCGATGTCTAAGACGGCAAAGAAATCTGGCCCTCGGAAGTCTCGGTTACGCGCCTGTTCGCTGCTGTAGTAAACGAACATGTTGCCACCACAGAAGTAATCAGTGCGATCGCGCCATGCTTGTTGAAGCGATCGAATTAGAGTATTCATGGCTATGCGGTGGCGATTTGTCTCCAAGGGTTCACCGTCGTCAAAAATTAAGTCAGTGGGAGGCATGGGGGGTTCCCAGTCCAACACTTTTGTTGACTCAGATGACATTGCACGACCTCCC
>DATNPC010000762.1:0-13300 GCA_036703375.1 Allocoleopsis sp. | reverse complement strand
GCAAACGACGACGGGAACGCTACGCATCTTTACCATCGTTTTGGTGATTTTTGCTTGCATCATTGCGTTTGGCGTGGTGTATAACGTGGCGCGAATTGCTTTATTGGAACGCGATCGCGAATTAGCTACGTTACGAATTATCGGGTTTACACGGGCAGAAGTGGCGGTAATCCTGCTGGGAGAACAAGCGATTCTCACGCTGCTGGCAATGCCGTTAGGTTTCGGTTTGGGGTTTGGGTTTTCCGCTTGGATGTCTCTGGTTTATGATTCCGAGATTTACCGCCTGCCCTTGGTGGTTACTCGCACTACCTTTGCCTTTGCGTTTATCGTAATAGTAGTTGCTGCTTTTGTTTGCGGCTTCATCGTTCGTCAACAACTTAATCGCCTCGATCTCATCGCTGTCCTCAAGTCAAGGGAATGAGGGCTTATGAAGGGTTTACCGCAACGGCTTATCTGGGTGTTCGTCGGGTTGGGTATTGCAACGCTGGCGGTGTTGGCACTCCGTCCTACCCCCATTCGGGTTGATGTGAGGCGGGTCGATCGCGGCAATCTTCAGGTTACGGTGGATGCAGAAGGGAAGACGCGGGTGCGCGATCGCTTTGTGATTTCTGCCCCAGTTGCAGGGCGTCTGGCTCGAATTGAACTCAAAGAAGGAAATTCGGTGCAACAGGGGATGGTGGTAGCGCGGATCGATCCGCTTCCCTACGAGGCATCGGTGCGAGATATGCAAGCGCAGATTCAGGAATGGAAGGCGCAACGGGCGGGAGTGGAGACGCAGCGACCAAAACAGGAGGCGTTGGCGCAGGCGAGGGCGCGGATTGCCACGGCACAGGCGACGCAGCGTCAGGTTCAGGCGAAGGTGGCACAGGCACAAGCAGCTTTGGAACAGGCGAGACGCGATCGCGATCGGGCGGAGGAATTGCAGGCATCGGGGGCAATTTCTCGCGAACGGCGGGAGGCGGCGGAACTGGCGGAAACGACTCGCACTCAGGAATTGGAGGCGGCGAAGTTGGAGGCGCAGGGGGCGGCGTCGGATGTGAAGGCGGCACAGGCGGCACTGTCGGTTTTACAGGCGGAACGCAGCGATCCGGATTACTTGTTGGGGGTTTACAATGCCAAGATTGCCAGTGCTGAGGCGCAATTGGCGAAGCTGCGGGATGATGCCGTGCAGACTGAAGTGCGATCGCCCGTTGGGGGTGATGTGTTGCGGGTGTTGCAAGAGAGTACGCGGGTAGTTGCGGCTGGGACGCCGTTGTTGGAGGTGGGGAAGCCTGCGGATTTGGAATTGGTAATTGATGTGCTTTCGACGGATGCGGTGAAGGTGAAGCCAGGGGCAAGGATTTTAGTGGATCGGTGGGGAGGCGATCGCATTCTCCAAGCCAAGGTGCGGCAGGTGGAACCGTCGGCGTTTACGAAGGTGTCGGCGTTGGGGGTGGAGGAGCAACGGGTGAATATCATTGCCGATTTTGTCGAGGCGTCGGGTTCGCTGGGGGATGGCTACCGGGTGGAGGCGCGGATTGTGGTTTGGGACGGGAAGAATGTGCTGAAGGTGCCGTTGGGGGCGCTGTTTCGTTGCAATGAGAATTGGTGTGCGTTTGTGGTGAAGGAAGGAAAGGCGCAGCGACGGCAGGTTGAGGTGGGGCATCGCAGTGATTTTGAGGCTGAGGTGCGGCGGGGGTTGGTTGAGGGTGAAGGAGTGATGCTTTATCCGACGGAGCAACTTAAGGATGGGGGAAGGGTTGAGGTGAAGTAGAGAATAGGCTGAGGTTATTTTTTTGATTTGTTTATAATTAAAAGTTAGTTAATTTCTCAGTTTATAGGAAAACAATATGGCAAAGGTAAGTTTAGATGCTCTGATTCCAAGAGAAGCCTTTGAAGTCCAAGATCAAAAAGGGCAAAATATAGGAAGAAATATCAGGGATTTATCTATTAGAGATTTAGAAACTAACTCCTTTTTCTTTACCTATGTACGTAAACCTGATTTTCAGAGGGAAACTAATGAGTGGGATACTCAAAAAATTTGTGACTTCCTAGAAAGTTTCCTGGATGGTGATTTAATACCGGCAGTCATCCTCTGGAGTAGTGCTAGCAGTTATACATTTGTTATTGATGGTTCGCATAGACTGAGTGCCTTGGCAGCCTGGATTAACGATGACTATGGTGATGGCGAAATTTCCAAAAACTTTTATGATGGATATATTCCCGACGATCAGCTACAAGCAGCACAAGAAGCCAGGAAATTAATTAATAATAAAATTGGTTCATTTCGAGATTATCAATTATCAACACAATTCCCTGATAAAGTAGACCAAAAAATTATTTCCAGAGCAAGAAATCTTGGTAGACTAGCCATTCAACTTCAATGGGTTGAGGGTGATGCATCTAAAGCTGAAGCATCATTTTTCAAAATCAATCAACAAGCAGCCCCTATAGATGAAACCGAACTTCGTTTAATTAAAGCAAGGAGAAAACCAAATGGTGTTGCTGCTCGCGCGATTAATAGAAGTGGCAATGGACATAAGTATTGGTCAGAGTTTTCTCCGAAAAAACAGGGTGAAATAGAGGATATTGCTAAAGAAGTAAATGAGATTCTTTTTCATCCAAAACTAGAAAATCCTATCAAAACCCTGGATTTGCCAATAGGAGGTAAAAACTATTCGTCAGATAGTTTAACTTTGATTTTAGAATTTATCAATATAGTGAATTCTGTTAATGAAAGTAAACTAGAAGATGACTTGACAGGAGATAAAACTATTGAATTTTTAATAAAATGTAGAAAAATAGCGCGAAGAATAAATAGCAGTCACGCTTCCTCTCTCGGTTTACATCCTGTTATATATTTTTATAGTGCTGATGGTCGGCATAAAATAGGTTCATTTTATGCTGTAGTTGACTTAATGTTAGAATTTGAAGCAAAGAATTATTTTAAAAAATTCACACAAGTCAGAACTGAATTTGAATCAATTATTTGGGAATATGAGCATCTCGTACCCGAAATTGTTAGAAAATATAGAAGTGCAATAAAAGGGTATAAATCTGTAAGGAATTTTTATCTAAATATTATTAATGAACTGCTACAAGGAACCGATAAAGATTCGGTTATTAGAAAATTAATAGCCGCTCAAGATTTTAGTTATTTAAATATTAAACCGAAGGATAAAAACAGTAATATTAATAGCAAGAATTTTTCTAGAGAAACTAAATCTGCGGCTTTTATAAGAGAAGCTCTGTGTGGCATTCCCAAATGTAAAATATGCAATGGCTACTTACACAGAAACTCTATTTCAATAGACCACATTCAAAGAAAAGAGGATGGTGGCTTAGGTAGTCTTGAAAATGCACAGTTGACTCACCCCTACTGTAATACAACAATAAAAAACTAAAGCAGAACTAGCACTCGTAGCAGTGAAGGCGCGATCGCAATATTAAACTCTATGTGCCAACGACAGCTTCAACGTTGCTAACGACACCGTTTGCATTCCTGATGAGAAAATAGAGCGATCGCATTTCCAGAGCATCATTACAGCCGTGCGATTGCCCAAGGGGCAGCGCCAAAGGCGATCGCACCCAATCCCTTAACGAATTAGTTCATCTTATATAGGTACTATGACGCCTCGCAGTACCTAATTAATAGGTACAGTACCTATTGCTTCTGCCAACGAGCATCTGCTCCTCTACCCAAGCATTTTAAATGCCCAGCTTGACGCTCCTGGCGCAAGATGCGACGAATCAAGTCAATGCCTACAGTAGGACATCGCTCCTGTAAATCTTTAATCGAGAATTCACGAGGGAGATTGCCAATCGTCTCTAAAACCATTGCAGTCTTTGCTCCCTTGGCTGATGTCACTAACCCCACCCGCTGCTCAAACTCCCGGTATGCCGATAGCAGCATCACCCCCAAAAAATAGGAATACCAGGGCAACAGACGATACTGCCTCTGATGCCAATTTAGCGACGATTGGTACAGCGTATCGTAGTAGCTTTCCTTAGTCCGTTCAACAATCCGCTCCAAACTAATAAACCGCCCCACTTCGTAACCCGCCTTGTATAGCAGTAACAAAGTAAGAAGCCGAGCCATCCGCCCATTCCCATCTAAAAACGGGTGAATACACAAAAAATCAAGGACATAAGTGGGAATTAACAGCAACGGCTCAACCTCCCCCAACTGCCAGAGATGATTGAAGCGTTCGTGCAAATGTTCCATTGCCTCACGCGTCGCATAGGCAGGAATCGGCTGAAACCTTACAACTTTCGTCCCATCAGGACGAGTTTCGCTAATCTCATTATCTACAATCTTCCATCGTCCACCCTGACCCACAGAAAACTGATACAAGTCACGATGCAACTGTAAAACTACACCCGTGGTAAAAGGGATGTCAGCATAGCTGCTATGAATTGTAGTCAGAACATCGCGATAACCGGCAATTTCCTGTTCGGAGCGATCTCGCGGTGTCGTTTTTGAAGCAACCAATTGCTTGATACGTTCCAACGGTGCAGTAATACCCTCTATGCGGTTAGAAGACTCAGTACTCTGGATAATCGCAGCTTGGCGTAAAGTTTCCAGTGCTTGAGGCGCTTGTTCCTTAAATAACTCCTGCTTACCTTTATATTCCCCAATCAGGCGAATTGTTTGAAGGAGTGGTTGAGTTATCGGTTGTTGCTCAATAAAGCCGTCTTCAAACGAGTTCATTCCAACTCCACATCATTCTTACCCACTCCTCGCTCAACCCACTCTACTCTAGATATTAGATAATCCACGCTCTAGAAATCAGACACCTATGCAGAGAATGCGATCGCATTTCCAGAGCATCATTACAGCCGTGCGATTGCCCAAGGGGCAGCGCCAAAGGCGATTGCACTCGTCACAGTGAAAGCGCGATCGCTCCAGATGTGACTACCCACAAACGATAGTACAATTGCTCTCGCAGATCATAGGAGCTATTAACAAGGTTGAGTTACGATAACACCTGTAAGTATCTTGCCGAAACCTACCCAAGAGAGTTTGCTCGTTGGCTGCTGGCAATCGAACCACCAGAAATCCGGGTGCTCAAAACCGAGTTGACTCTAGAACCCATTCGCGCCGATTCCATTTCATTTCTGAGAACCGCTAACCGAATTTTACATCTAGAGTTTCAAACTGTACCTATCTCTAAACCGCCAATGCCACTACGAATGCTGGATTATTCAGTGAGGCTAAAGCGTAAATATAGATGCAGCGTGGAGCAGGTAGTAATATTTTTGCAAGAAACGACAAGCGAGCTAGCCTTCACTCAAGAATATCGAGACGACACGACAACTCACCGCTATCGAATTATCCGCTTATGGGAACAGGACTCAGACTTATTTTTAACAAATCCTGCCCTCTTACCCCTAGCAGCTTTAACAAAAAGCAACTCCCCTCAAACCTTATTAGAAGACGTTGCCGAACAAGTTGCTAGGATCGATGATATCGAACAGAAGCAAAATATTGCGGGTTGTGCAGGAATTCTAGCGGGTTTAAGGTTTGAAGAAAACTTGATTCGTCAACTATTTCGGGAGGATATTATGCGGGAATCTGTGATTTATCAAAGTATTCGGCAAGAGGGAAAGCAGGAAGGATTACAGGAAGGATTAAAACAAGAAGCACTAAAACTAACAATGCGATTGTTGCGGCGGCGTTTTGGTGAGCTTGAAGCGCGAATTGTTGCTAAAGTTCAGGCTTTATCCACAGAGCGGTTGGAGGAATTAACAGAAGATTTATTAGATTTTGATGAGGTAGAAGATTTAGATGCTTGGTTGGAATATCCGGGATTAGAGAATAACTGAAAATATTGCCATAAGTAGGTCGGTATTAATAGTTGTCGTTGAGACAAGGCAGAGGGCGGAAGGCAGAAGGCAAAAGGGAAGGTGACATTTCTCTCACATTTTCAGAGCATCATTATTTTTAGGATTTTCTGCCAATTCAGCTAGGGCACTTTCAAAGGAAGTGACTTCTTCAGGCGATCGCATCAGCCGACTAGTCTGCCAAATGTCAATCAAAGTATCCTCACTCATGATGATGTCAATGTATGGGCACGATATTATCGTGCCCTCCTCTACTTCAAAATTGGTAACGATACTGTTTGCATTCCTAGTGAGAGAACAGAACGATAAAAACTACAAGCACCTAGTCCACATTAAGTTTGCAAGAGCTGGATTCTATGAGCGCCATACTCAAATCAGTCTATGAATACCAAGTGGGGGGCAGTTTACCGATTGATGCCCCTAGCTATGTGGTGCGGCAGGCAGATTCAGACTTGTACAACGGACTGAAAGCTGGGGAATTTTGCTATGTTCTCAACTCGCGGCAGATGGGGAAATCTAGCTTGCGGGTGCGGACGATGCAGCGCTTGCAAGTCGAGGGGATTGCTTGTGCATCGATTGATATTACAGCAATTGGGGCTTGGGGGATTACGCCGGAGCAATGGTATGCCGGGGTAATTGACTGCATTGTGAGTAGCTTGGAACTCTATGAACAGTTTGATTTGGCGACTTGGTGGACGGAACACAGTTTGCTGCCGAATGTCCAGCGATTGAGCAAGTTTATTGAAGAGGTGCTGCTGGAGCTCGTTGGGCAAACAATTGTGATTTTTGTGGATGAAATCGACAGCGTTCTCAGTTTGGATTTCAATCTTGATGACTTTTTTGCCGTTATTCGTGATTGTTATAACAAACGGGCAGATCGAGCAGAGTATCGCCGACTGACGTTTGCGCTGATTGGGGTGGCGACTCCTTCGGATTTAATTCAAGACAGACGACGCACGCCGTTTAATATTGGTCGAGCGATTGAAATGGCTGGCTTTCAATTAGAGGAAGCTCAGCCTCTAGAGGTGGGGTTGGCACAAAAAGCGAGCAATCCCAGAGCAGTGCTACAAGCCGTGTTGGATTGGACGGGAGGGCAGCCGTTTCTCACGCAAAAGGTGTGCAGGCTGATTTTAAATGCTGAGTCGCAGATTCCTGAAGGACAAGAGCGAGAGTGGGTGGAGGAGTTGGTACAAAAACGCATTATCTCGTTCTGGGAATCTCAGGATGAACCGGAGCATTTGAAGACAATACGCGATCGCATTTTAAGACAGGAACAACGAGCAGGTCGCTTGTTGGGATTGTATCAGCAAATTTTAGCCCCCCTAACCCCCCAACTTTGGGGGGAACCCGAATCTTTAAGTCCCCCAGAATTGGGGGATTTAGGGAGCGAGAAAGACTTGTATAGACACCGTAACCCTTCTCTGGGAAGAGTCGGAGGAGGAGTGCCAATTGATGACTCTCCCGAACAAATGGAGTTGCGATTGACGGGATTAGTCGTTAGAAGTGAGGGACGGTTAAAGGCTTATAACCGCATCTACCAGTCAGTTTTCAACCTCAATTGGGTTGAAAAAGAATTAGCGAAACTGCGACCTTATTCTGAAACATTCAATGCATGGTTGGCTTCAGATTGTCAGGATGAATCGCGCCTGGTGCGAGGGCAGGCGTTGCAAGATGCCTTGGCGTGGGCGGCGGGGAAGAGTTTAGGGGATAAGGATTATCAGTTTTTGGCGCGTTGTCAGGAGTTGGATAAGCGGGATGTGCAACTGGCTTTAGCCGCTGAGAGAGAGGCAAAGCAGATAGTAACGGAGGCACAACAGAAAGCTGAATTGGCGTTGGAGGAGGAAAAGAAAGCCAAGCAACTTGTCACTGAAGCGCAACGGAAAGCTGAATTGGCGTTGGAGGAAGAGAGACAGGCGAATCAACGATTAGCCCAAGCCCAACGGAAAACTAAGCGACAGATGGTGATTGGGGCAACTGTCCTCGCGCTGTCCCTACTTGGGGCAATCGGGGCGATGATGGTGGCAGGTAAAGCGTATCGCGATCGCATTTTGGCAGAGTCACAACGCAATCAAGCTAATTTAGCATTAGTTTCTGTAAAATCAGAACGCGATCGGGCGCAACAAGAAACTCAGGCGGCAACCCAGCAGAAAAATGCGGCACAAAACGCCGCAGAGCAAGCTCAGCAAGAGCAACAAAAAGCCGAAGCCGCGCGGCAAGAGGCAGCACGGAAAGCTCAAGCGGCATACCAAAACTTAATGGTTGCTAATGTCAAGTTAGAAACAGCTAGTCAGCAAGTTACGCAGAAAACTCAAGAGTTAGATAAGGCAACACAGCAGGTTCAAGTAGCGACTGTGAGAGTGAAGTCCGCACAGGACGAAACCAGCAAAGCCAAAGCAGAACAACAGCAGGCGCAACATCAGGCACAACAAGCTCAGAGCGACTTGGAAAAAACACAACGTACCCGTCAAGATGCGTTAGCCGTCCTAGAACAGGCCAAAGAGCAACTTCAGACAGCCACTCAAAAGGTAAAGTCAGCCGAGGAACAAGTAGAAAAGGCACAACAAGCCGCCGATGAAGCCAAGCGAGTAGAACAGCAAGCTCAAGAGGAGGCGGAAAAAGCTCGACAAGCGTTAGCGCAGAGAGTGACAGAGTTAGACCAAGTGAATGCTCAACTCAAGCTGGTCGATCGCGTACAAGATGACGTGGCGGCCAGCATCCAGGATACCCTAACCAAGATCGAACAACAAACCGGACAAAAATCTGCGGTTATCTACATTACGTTGGGAACTAGCACGCAGACGAATGATGCCCCACTAGGCTTGTGGCTAGTGACGGCAAAAGAGCAACAGCGCCAGCAAGTACCTGAAGCAACGCGAGAGCAAGTGCTCAAGGTGGTTGTAGAATTTAGAGCTAAAGTAACAGATCCTCGGAGTTCAACCTCCTACTTAGCTCCAGCTCAGCAACTCTATCAGTGGATGATAAAGCCACTAGAGGAAGATTTACACAAACAGGGCATTAATAACCTAGTTTTTCTCGTGGACTCCCCTTTACGCTCTCTGCCTTTGGCAGCTCTTCACGATGGCAAACGCTTTCTAGTTGAGAAATATAGCATTGGATTAATGCCCGGTCTCACCTTGACCGATAATCGCCATGTAGATCTCAAAAATGCCGATGTCCTAGCAATGGGAGCCTCGAAAGGGGTTGGAGATAAACCGCCTCTACCTGGTGTGTCAGTAGAGTTGTCTACCATCATGAAACTTTGGCGGGGTAAATCCTTTCTCAACGAAGAATTTACGTTCGAGAATCTGAAATTACAACGCCAGAAACAACCTTTCCAAATTATTCACCTAGCCACTAATGGGGATTTCCGAGCAGGAAAACTGGAAAACTCCTACATTCAGCTATGGGATGATAAGCTGCGCCTAGATCGACTAGAACAGTTAGGCTGGTATAACCCTCCAGTAGAATTGTTAGTCTTGAGTACTTGTCGCTCTGGGTTGGGCGATGAACGGATTAAGTACGGCTTTGCAGGCTCAGCGGTTCAAGCTGGCGTTAAATCAGTATTAGCGAGTCTTTGGTACATCAGCGATGAAGGTACTCTGGGACTGATGGCAGAATTTTACAGTCAGCTAAAGAGGGCACCGATCAAAGCTGAAGCTCTAAGGCAGGCACAAATAGCAATGATTCAGGGGCAAGTACGATTGGAAGGAGGTCAGTTGCATACCTCTACCATGAGCATTCAACTGCCACCAGAATTAACACAATCCGAAGACAAAAATTTGTCACATCCCTACTACTGGTCAGGCTTTACGATGATTGGCAATCCTTGGTAGTGGCTGATGGCGAGGGATTTATCTTCCAGTGGTCTACGATCTGCTGATTTATGCAATCTCTTAATGCTTTAGTGTTCTGCTTCCCTCTGAGTCTCAAAAACTTGTTTGATGCCAACGCCAAAAATAATGCAACAGCCGATCGCTTGATTTCCTTAGTTATCATTAATACATAAGATGGATGCTCTATCAATCAAGGATTGATTGTGAGTTGAGACGTTAGAACGCGATCGCGGGGGATTGAGCCATGACTAGGTTCACCCATATCATTTCAGCCATTGACACCCATACCGCAGGAGAACCCACACGGATTGTTCTCAGTGGTTTGCCGCCTATACCAGGAATCACAATGGCTCAAAAGAAGCAGTACATGAAAGAAAACCTGGACTATATTCGCACGCTCCTCATGCAGGAACCCAGAGGACACCGAGATATGTTCGGGGCTATCATCACGCCGCCAACGACGGAGCGGGCCATGTACGGCATTCTCTTCATGGATAACGCTAGTTATCTCGATATGTGCGGTCATGGCATTATTGCAATTACCACTGCTCTGATTGAAATGGGTATGGTTCTGCCAACCGAACCAGAAACCGTTGTTATATTCGATACACCTGCCGGATTAGTTGAAAGCCATGCCAAGGTAGAAGATAACCAGGTGATTGAGGTATCGGTAGCTAACGTAGCGTCTTTCCTCTATGCTAGGGATGTAGAACTCGATCTTCCCGATGTTGGCAAAATCACCATTGACGTGTCATTCGGTGGAAACTTTTTTGCCATGACTCCAGCCAAGGAGTTAGGAATTTCAGTTCATCCGGATAATAGTTCACAACTGCTGGAATTCGGGATGATGGTGAAAAAGGCTGTCAATGCAAAGTTGCAAGTCCAGCATCCCTTTAAAAAACATATCAATACAGTCGAACTCACCGAGATTTATGACAAACCAAATCCGTTTATCCCATTTTCCAAGAGCGTCGTAATCTTTGGAAAAGGTCAAATGGATCGCTGCCCGTGCGGTACTGGAATCTCAGCTGCGATGGCAATGCTTTATGGGAGAGGTGAACTACCAATCGGTATTGAATTTACCAATGAGAGCATCATCGGAACTCGGTTCAAAGGAAAACTTGTTAGAGAAGTCCAAGTCGGGGATTTTGTTGCCGTCGAACCTATCTTAATTGGAGAGGCATATATTACAGGTATTCAACAGCTTGTAGTAGACCCCAACGACCCTCTAAAATACGGATTCGCTGTGAATCGATAGCTTTCCACTTCCACACATACAGCTATCCAAGCTAAAAAGCATATGAAACTCAAAGCATAGAATCTACAGTAGAACACCACACGATAAAAAAGATCGTACCATTCTCTACCTAGCAGTCAGATACCTTTGCAGAGAATGCGAGCGCGAACTTGACCAAACACGCTCCTTCAAAAAAAATCTATAGCATTTCTCAGTTGCGTGGAGCACAGCAGAAAAACCTATACTTTGGGCGGTCAGCTTTCAGCAGTCAGCTTTCAGCCAACATCTTATTAGTGAACTACGCAGGAGAGAAAGGATTTAACCAACGAATAATCTCTCGATTGAGTTGATTTAAGTCGCGATAAACCTCCTGCTTCATCCACTGACCAATGGCATCAAATGGAGTAAACACTGACCCGGCTTGCCATTTTACATCTTGACCTAAAGGCGTTAAATGATTTCCTGGTAGCGTCTGAAGCGCAACCATGCTGGGGAATCGTGCTTGCAACACTGGGTGTAAGATGACGGTTTGGTCAATATCATCGTTACTGAATTTAATCAGTAAATTCCTCGGAATTTGATAACGTTGAGCAATTAGTTCGTTGGTTTCTACAGGTGAAGGCGTAAACTCAATGTTGAAGGCTTGATTAATGTCCAACTGTTCAACAAAGGGAATAGCACGCTTGGCTGGATAGTTGTTGAAGGAAATCAGGATATTACCAGCACGTTCTACCTGAAACAGGCTGCCAATCAGCAGATGAAGTTTGCAACCCATGCTATGTCCGATTCCGTAGATGGGTAGATACTGTTTGCGTAAAAGCCCTTTTGCGTGTAAACGATCTAGAGTTGTCTCGAATCGATTGAGAACATCACGAGCGATCGCGGTATGATTCAGGGTATTCACAAACGGTGTTGCGATCGCGACATATCCCTGACGACCCAATTGTTCGAGCAACCAACGATAGGTGACGTGAGGAGCTGTCGCCACGAAAGCTCCTCCCAGAAAATGCACGATGCCCTTGGGCCGTGGAGGGATTAAAACCCAGCTACTACCTACTTCTTGCCAATCCATGCCGTGGTTGCGTACTTAACATATCTTCTATTGTAAAAATTCTTCGACGTGACAGGTGTTGCTATCGACAATGTCGGACAGTAGTCTAACCGATAAGATGGCTTATGTCAGGAGCGATCGCGTCTTAACCTAAATATAGGTTGGATCAATTAGCTAGCTAAGATAATCCTTTTAAGTGTACATACGACCATCCACCTGCTGTTGTCCTATTAGTAGAGAGCTGCTCACCGTTACTCACCTTCCGCAACTGCGCTACACTGTAGGGTGCGTCCAACTTGTGTAAGCGACGGATGTAGAGTAGGTTAACGCTCTCACCAGTGCCGTTCTTGGCAGCATTGTACAACTCCTTTTCATCCGGTTGCAGAGCGGCAATTAGGCGATTAATAACTTGCTTTTTCGTTTCCAATAGTTTTCGTTTATCCTCCCAACCGACAATCTCCGCCTGATAGCGGACGGTGGCTAAATCCGTTGTTGTGGAAACCAATAGTTGTATGGGATATTCAACTGAGGGCGGCTCATCGCACAGTCTTTTCATAACAGAGCTAGCATAAGGCTGGAGAAACATAATTTGCTCGGGCAAGACAGTCTGTATCTGTAGAATTTCTTCTAGCACTGTCTCGAACACACCATTAATAAACAGAGCTACGGGCTTAAGCATATAATTTGCTTTACTCTTTTAACACCTGGCAGACTATTGAATAGTGACCTAGCTTATTTATTGCTCACAGTGCTAAGACACTCTTGATTTATAATGTTATTCCGCACTTAATGGTCTAACCCGGAAATTTAATGTGCGATAGTCCCCCTTCCGTCTTGGCGATTACCATAAATACCTCAAACATATTCTCTGCCATCTTGGCATCGCCACAAACCTAGTATTAGATTGTAAATTGACTCCTTTTGCTGGATAAAATACATCCGTAAGATTTTCTCATGCTGACGCTTTATCACGATCCAATATCTCCTAACTCCCGTCGTGTCTGGATTACATTGCTAGAAAAAGGTTTAGACTTTGAACTGGTCGAGGTAAAACTAGATGGCGAGCAGTTTAAACCTGATTTCCTAGCGATGAACCCTTTCCACCACATTCCAGTGTTGGTGGATGATGGCTTTAATATCGTGGAGTCTTTGGCAATTCTGGACTATTTAGAGGCAAAATACCCTACACCTGGAATGTTGCCAAATGATGCTAAGGATTTGGCCGTTGTACGGATGGTGCAATTGGTAACTGTAAATGAGCTGATGCCTGCGCTTCTTGCACTAACTCCGCAGATTTTAGGCTTGCCTCGAGGAGAACCAGAAAAAATTGAGCAAGCACGGCAGAAAGTTTCAACC
>DATNPC010000761.1:0-5333 GCA_036703375.1 Allocoleopsis sp. | reverse complement strand
AGAACTACCAGCGCTGAAGTTACCCGTGACGAGGGAGTATTGACTGGCACTGCCACGAACTTCGATCAAATCCTGCGCTGGATTCCAATCAGCAATAGTAGCGTAAGCAGAGCCTTGGTAGGAAACGCCCCAACTGCCGCCCAGGATAAAATAATCTGTTCCGGCTCCACCAACTAACGTATCGTATTCCGTGCCGCCAGTTAAGCTTGTGGAATATCCATTCAGGTAATCAACACCATTGCCACCAGACAGGCTATCATTCCCGGTTCCACCGACTAGGGTATCGTTACCGTCTCCACCAGTTAAGGTATCGTTGCCTGCGCCGCCAGACAAACTATTATTACCAGCATTACCTGTAATGGCGTTATTGTAGCTGTTGCCTGTTCCGTTGAGATTGCCACTGCCAGTCAGGATGAGGTTTTCCAGGGTGGACCCTAGCGTATAGCTGATGGAAGCACGAACAGTATCGACTCCTGCGCCAGAACTCTCGGTAATCTTGTCATAGATACTGTCAACAACATAGGTGTCGTTGCCTGTACCACCGGACATCGAGTCATAACCCGTGCCGCCATCTAGATAATCATTGCCATCTCCGCCCAACAGCGTGTCATTTCCGGCTCCACCGCTCAGGGTATCATTTCCAGCCCGACCATCCAGAGTATTGTTTTTGGTGTTACCAGTCAGCGAATCGCTATTGGACGTACCGATAACCTTGACGAAGTTCTCAACTGTGAACGACAGCGAACCAATACCAGGAATCCCGTTAACTTTCAGAGAGTTGCTTGCGAGGTTAACCGTTAAAGACGCCCCGCCTGTCGTGCTGGAAGCATCAATGACGTTAGTTTTTCCGATTGGTGCGACAATCCTTTCAATATTTATGAGCGAATCAGTACCCAGACTCCCTTTGCGAAGACTGCCTTGGGGTAATAGCGTAATGGCTTGAGTCAGGCTGCTGTAGTTCGCTGTATCATTCCCAGCGCCACCGCTCATCGTGTCATTACCACTACCACCGTAGAAGGTGTCGTTTGCTGAGCCACCCAGGAAGTAATCGTTGTAAGGAGTACTATTGAAGATTGTCATACTAGACTAGCTGCTGGTTAACGTTCGCTGGGATGTATCTCTGGAGGTACTACCCCTTATGCAGGCGAACGAAAGAAACATCTGCCAATTGGTAGAGACAACCAAAAAATAAAATGGGCGATTAGTGTGGCAAAGAGATTGTTCGATCGACTTCTATGAAAAATCCTCGCCAGTTGGCATTCCTAGCGCTTCGGGACATTCACAAGCAGGGTGCCTTCACCGATATTGCCCTCGATCGCGTGTTGCGAACCGCGCAGTTAACTAGTGCTGACCGACGTTTGGTGACTGAGTTAGTGTATGGGTGCGTGAGGCGATCGCGAACGCTGGATGCCATCATCGACCAACTGGGTAAGAAAAAAGCCCACCAACAGCCCCCAGACTTCCGCCTCATCCTCCATATCGGCTTATACCAACTCCGCTATCAAGAGCGAATTCCCGCCTCAGCAGCAGTCAATACGACCGTTGAACTGGCTAAAACCAATGGATTCAAAGGCCTTGCTGGCGTTGCCAATGGCTTATTGCGACAGTACGAACGCCTTCAGCAAGCTGAATTAGAAAAGAGCAACGATCGTACAACGTTAGCCAAGCGAGATGCGTTAGCGTCTAACTTGCCAGCGTCTGAATCCACAGAAAACTCTTCTATTCATCATTCATCATTCACAATTCATCATTCCTCAGCCCTACAGTTACCGGCAGAACCAATCGAGCGCTTGGGGGTTTTGCACAGCTTTCCGGACTGGATTATCGAAATGTGGTCTCAACAGTTGGGTTTAGAAGAAACCGAGCAGCTTTGTGCATGGTTAAACCAATCCCCGACGATTGACCTACGAGTCAATTCCTTACGAGTGTCAATTGATGAGGTGGAGGCAGCGCTGCAATCGGCTGGGGTGGAGGTTCAACGCGTGCAACCTCTGCCCCAAGCCTTACGCCTAGTTGGTGGTGCGGGTGCGATTCAACTGTTACCGGGATTTAGCGAAGGTTGGTGGACGGTTCAAGACAGCAGCGCTCAACTCGTGAGCTATTTGCTCGATCCTCAAGCTGGTGATACCGCGATCGATGCCTGTGCCGCACCGGGGGGCAAAACCACGCACATGGCCGAACTGATGGGAGATACAGGCAAGATTTTCGCGTGCGATCGCACTCCATCTCGCCTTAAGCGATTGCAAGAAAACGCCCAACGCCTGGAATTACACTCCATTCAAATTTGCACGGGTGATAGCCGCGATTTTCCTCAATTCAAAAATACAGGCGATCGCGTTTTACTCGATGCCCCTTGTTCGGGTTTAGGGACGCTCCATCGACGCCCCGACATCCGTTGGCGCATCACGCCAGAAACCGTTCAAGAACTTTCAGTTCTGCAAGGAGAACTTTTAGCAGAGGCATCCACTTGGGTGAAACCTGAAGGCGTTCTCGTTTATGCCACCTGTACCCTGCATCCCCAAGAAAATGAGCAGGTGATTCAATCCTTTCTCGATCGCCATTCTCACTGGCACATTGAACCCCCCTCACCTGATTCTTTCCTGAGTCGCTTCTCAACGCCCCAAGGCTGGATTAAAGTCTGGCCTCACCGCTATCAGATGGATGGATTCTTTATGGTGCGATTAAAGCGACAGCACTGATTTCAGGAATGTAAGTTCCCGACAGGCTAACAAATTCCAAAAATATCGTGTAGGCACTATTGCTTCCTCACACCCCTACCTAAGATAGAGGGGCAGTTAGATAGAGGGAAAGATCGTGGTTGCCAACTCAAATGCTAAACAGCTGATTAAGATTCTGATTGGTGCGGCTTGGATCGATGGCAAAATTCAGCCCGAAGAACGAGACTATCTCAAGCGAGTGGCGAAGGAAGCGGGTGTTGCCGATGACCCAGAAATTCAGCCCCTGCTGTATGAATTGAGGGCTGTGCTACCGGATGAGTGCTATGACTGGGTCAAACAGTATCTAGGCGATCGCCCCAATTCCGACGATTATCAGCGCTTGATCGAAGCCTTGAGCGCTTTAATCTATAGCGATGGTGAGGTGGCGATCGAGGAAGCTAAACTGCTCACTCGCTTGCAGCTGCTCGATCCGGAGACAGCCTCCTCTAAGTCAAGTAGTAACAATGTCCTGAAAGCCATTCAAAAACTCTACCGACGCTGGATTGACAAACAAAACTAGAGCCGAAGGGGTTTAGCGTAAGAGATAACGACTTTCTGGATCGGACAACAGTTAAAGACTACGGGGTTGGACGGGAGATTAGTTAACTACTACTTCAATCGCTCCAACCCCGTACTGTTTGACGGCTCTTTGTTAAATCTTTGCCAAACCTATCAATTTAAAAGATTTTTTTGTAGAAGGCAACCAATTGGTCTGAGCAGGCGTCTTGGAACTCAGGTTGAACGACAACTATCCAGCTTGAAATCGACGCAATACGAGTATTTTGCGGCTTGATTCCCTAAAAACAACTAGCTGGAAAGTTCTAGGAACATTTAACGTCGTCTCAGGTCTAATTACTTAACTGCACGATTGTTTTTGGAGAACGCCTTCTATGTCTAACTTTCAGCGCTGGCAATCAGGAACCGCCGCTTTTCTAGCGTTTGGATTAACAGCTGGTGCCGTAGCACCGCTAGTTATGCCAGCTCCCTCTTTCGCCCAAACAACGAGTTTTTCTGATGTTTCCTCCACTTACTGGGCAAAAGATTTTATTTCAGAGCTAGCTGGGCGGGATATTATTGCTGGATTCCCGGATGGTACCTTCCGACCGGATGCCCCGGTGACTAGAGCGCAGTTTGCAGCAATGTTGAATAAAGCGAATCGCGAGTTTAACAAGCCGGTGACTCGTAGCCCGCTCAATTTCGTTGATGTTCCGACTAACTATTGGGCACAAAGTGCGATTCAAACTGCCTACACCACGGCATTTATGGCTGGCTATCCCGGCAATATCTTTAGACCAGAACAAAATATTCCCCGCGAGCAAGTCTTAGTAGCGCTGGCTAATGGGTTGAATTACACGACCAGTCAACCCACCTCAGCTGTTCTGAGTTACTATAACGATTCCTCTAGCATTTCTGACTTCGCTCGCACTCCCATTGCCGCTGCAACGGACAATCAACTGGTCGTTAACTATCCCAACCTCAAAACCCTCAATCCCATTCGCAACGCCACTAGAGCAGAGGTAGCAGCGTTTATCTATCAAGCTCTCGTTAAACAAGGGGAAGCACAAGCGATCGGTTCGCCCTACATCGTGAATGCACAAACCCCAACGCCGCCAGTCGCTAGTGTAACGATTCCTGCGGGAACGACTATCCCTGTGAAGTACGCTAGAGAAAAAATTCTTGTCACAAAGGACGAAACAGTACCCGTGACGCTGACCGTTGATTCCAATATCACAACGTCTGATGGTAGGGTACTGATTCCCTCCGGTAGCGAAGTTGTCGGTGAGTTGCGTCCTACCAATGGTGGTGCTCAATTTGTCGCACAGACGCTGGTGATGAATGGGAAACAAATACCTATCAGTGCCACTTCTGGAGTGATTACCACCACGCAAACCGTTCGCAAGGGCGTTAATGTCGGAAATCTTGTGAAGGATGCTGCCTTGGGTACAGCAGCTGCTGCTGCGATCTCTGCCGTTACAGGCGACCGGGCAATCGCTACTGAGGAACTCTTAATTGGCGGTGGTGCTGGCGTCGTACTGAATCTAATCTCAACCTTCCTAGGTCGCAATAGCGTCGATCTGATTGCCATTCAACCCGACACTGACTTGGATCTAAAACTAACCGCTCCGCTGACGCTCAGTACCCAATAGTTAGCCGTTGAGGATTAGTCGTTAGTGGGATGTTTAGCGTTCCACCGAGGTGTCACAATTAGTCCTCAACTAACAACTAATAACTGACTACTAACTAACCGCTAATGGCAACCAGACGATAAAGGTAGTTCCCTTCGTTGGATTGTCTTGAGTATTACCAACTACAGCTTCTAATTCTTGTTTAGCCCAGACTGGTTGTGCTGGGCTAAATACTTCTATATCGCCCTGCATTTGTTGGATTAACTCTTTGGCGATCGCTAAACCTAAACCCGTACCAGGAATGGCTGTAGATGCCTGAACCCCTCGATAATGGCGCTCAAACAGATGTTCTAAGTCTTGGGGAGGGATGCCAGGGCCAGTATCGCTAATCGCGATCGCGATCGCTTCACTTTGCACTGTCCGTCGCTTTTCTCCAACTCGGATATCAACCTGTCCACCTGCTGGCGTGTACTTTAAGGCATTGTCGATC
>DATNPC010000760.1:0-3203 GCA_036703375.1 Allocoleopsis sp. | reverse complement strand
GATGAAGCTTTTAACAGCCGCTTAACTTCATTTAGCCTGCGGCTGAGTAGCTGCTGGCAAAGCTGCAATTCCTCAGCCTTCATCTTCGAGAAATCAGCTTTCTCCAGCCCACTTAATTCCTTGGGTACTTTGGGGTGTTCTGCTGCAACTTCAGGATTGCTTTCAACCAAAAGTTCTTTAGCCCGACGGCGAATATCCTCAGCACTCCATCCGGAAGCGATCGCTTCTTGAATCACTCCTGCCCGTACTACTTTAGCCTCATCTTCCGAGCGCTTTAGTGCCTTGGCATTAAGCTGATTGAGTGCCAGCAATTTTTCAGCATCTAAGCCCTCATCCCAGGCTGCCTGTTTCAAATCATCTGGCAACTTTAGAAGGGGGAAAATATGACGGAAAATTGAGGCAGGGTTTTGTTGATGGCTAAGGAGAACATCTAGCACCGCTCGTTCTACTTCGTTCTCAACCTCTGAGAGCCACCGCAGTTGCACCTCGCGATCGGCAGTAGTGATTTGGGCGATCTCGGCTGTCCGCCTCGCCCGCTTCATACGGCTCATGAAAGCATTTAGCGCACGCGGGTATGCCAGTTCAGGAGCATCTTCCAATAAACTCCTGGCAGATGGATAGCGATGACTAATCTGCATAACCAAAAACTGCGCCAACTCCAGCTTATGAAGAGCTTTCTGATGCAGGCTTGTGGAAGCGGCTTTCGATTGAAGTTCCAGCAAGTCTAAGGATTCTCGAACAGGCAGAATAACTGACTTTAGCCCTTCTAATTCTGCAATCTGCCCTGCTCGCCAACGCCGTTCTCCATCGAAGAGCAAATAAGCAGCATTAATATTGAACAGTGGTTGGTTAAGGTCAAACAATCCCTGTTGAGCATAGGCTGTAAGTTGATCTCGGTTTTGCTGTGTTAATTCAATCAGCAGAACTGGCTCTAGCTGCCCTTCAAGTCGGAGAATATTTGCAAAAGCTTCTTGATCTGCTTTAGTAAAAATTAGCCTTGGCTGAAGTGGATTCCGCGTAATTTGCTCAAAGGCAATAATCTTAACGCCCTGCTTCTCCGATAACTCAGCAATGAGGGTTTGGATCTTAGCCTCTAGCTCGGCTCGTTCATCAGCACCTAAATCACCCGCTTTTAGCTGTGCAATTTCTGCCTCTAGCTCCTCAATGCGTCCTTTCAACTGAAAGACTTGCTGGCTCTTCCCAGCCCCAGCAAAAAGATCCGAGGCGTTAACTGATGCAGGTTTTCCCATATTCTGACTTTCCTACCAATCTAATTTCTGCAAATTTTGACTTTACTTTGCTTTTAATAGCTGAGTAACTTTAGCGACAATCGGATCGAAGGATTTTGAAACCTTATCCCCCGGTCGGTGTAGATGAACTGGTAAGCCCGCACTACTGGCACTGAGAAAATAACCCGACTCACGGATTGGAGGGAAACAGTAAATTCCCATACTTTCAAGGACTTTAGGTAGTGTAGTACTGGCATCAATTTTAGGATTGGGCTTGCCGTCTTCCTTAAGTCCAAGCAGATTGCGATGTAAAGCCAAGCTAAGATCGACTCGTGAAGGGACAAAGCCCAGAATCTCAGGATGAGGCTTTAACCGCAGATCTTCTACTTTTTCATAATACCAACTCAACATATTTGCGGAACTCTTTGAGTCTTTCGGTTCTGGCTTAATTGCCACCAAAACATGCGTACAAGCAGCAAGAGCCAGTAACCCCATCGGTTCGAGTGAAGCGGGTGTATCAAAAATAATGATATCTGCCTCGATTGGATAGTCTTCCAAGCGATCGCGTAGAACTTCATAGGGTCTTGTATGTAAATGAAGCCCTCGAATTGCTGTATGAAGTGGAGGACCACCCCGAATTACTTGAATTGTGCCAACGCGGTCTGTCCAAACGGGTAGCAGGGGATATTGACCCTTGAAGGAGCGCTCAAAAATGACGGCAATCGAATCCTGAACTTCATCAGATTCTAAGTCTGGAACTCCAGTGAATAGAGTAATTGAACCATTGGGATCGAGTTCGATCAAGACAACCTTGTATCCTTTGCTTGCCAGTGCATACCCTAAATGAGTCGTTAAGGTGGTCTTACCACTTCCACCTGTGTTGGACTCGATCGCGATTCTGATTTGACGCATACTGCTATCTAGTATCACTACATTTTCTGAGTGGTTGGCGATGCCTAAATTCATTTAACAAGCTGTTACTGTTGACTTCTAGCAAATTCTTTAGCTAACTATTGCGGTAATTTTGTAGCGTACCGCAGCACTGCGATACGGATAAATTAGTTCTATAGTACTGGGGGATAGTCCATGTGAGTTAGCCGTTCTGCAATTTCAAGACTAATCTTAATGCTGAACTAGAGGAGCAAGGCGAAAAATAGTATCCTACAGGAGCTTTACCCAATTAGTATATTACGTACCGCAGTACTGCGGTACTTTGCTGCTCAACCAATCCCCTAATGCCAGCAACTCTTGACTCATGGTGCTAAAAGTTCGCGTTTCTCGCTCCATCTCTCCAGTACTGGCTGTAATTAGACAGCAAGCGACCACAGTCTTCTTGTGTACACCTAGTCCGGTACAACGTGGATTGGTGACTTCCATTTATGGATTCAAAACGGCATCAATCGCCCGCTCGATTAAGTCCACCGCCTCAACTCCATAGTGGTAAGTCTTAAATCGCATTCCCTCCACAACTTCGAGTTGTTTCGACGGGCGATGTCCAAACTTATCTTCATAGAGCCGGAAAGCCAGACTGCCGATAGAAGTCATCTGCCCTTTTGTCGCCCCAAGTTTTCGCTCACGCAATCGGCTGGCAATGGTAACAAACTTTCCCTGTTTCCCTTGGCTCACTCCACCTGCTGCACCCAAGCTCCCCATCGCACCCGTCAAATCTTTTTCTTGTGTAAGCAGGAACTGGCTCAACTGCGTGTAGCAGCGAGCGGGTTTATCTATCTCCACCGCCATTTGAAGCGCTTCGGGTTGTCCCACCGCAATAAACGTTCCAACCGCCCCCGTCATAGTGGTGTAAAGTAACTGACGGGTGAGCATCCTGCGGTTGGACTTCTGTAGAGGCATGATGACATATTGAAATTCACTGCCTTGAGACTTGTGGCAGGTCAGACAGTAGGCATGGGCAATCTGATCGAAGTTAACAGGTAAGTAGTCAACGCACGTACCGCCTTCAAATTCCACTGTCAC
>DATNPC010000759.1:0-3326 GCA_036703375.1 Allocoleopsis sp. | reverse complement strand
GTCATGTAATCAACGCCTTGTTGGGCGTGTTTTTCAATCACATGGAGAAAGTCATCGGGAGTGAGCTTTTCAATCGTGCCGTGGACGCTTTCTAAGGCTTGGTAAACGGGTACCGTCCCGATTGGTACGGGCGAAGCTTGGATAATCGCCGAGCGAATCTCATCCAGGTTGCCCCCCCCAGTGGACAAGTCCATGACGGTATCAGCACCATACTTCACCGCGAGTTTGAGCTTATCAACCTCTTCCTCTAAATTGGAGGAGTTGGGCGAAGCGCCGATATTGGCATTGACTTTACACTTCGAGGCAATACCAATACACATCGGCTCCAAGTTGGTGTGATTGATATTGGCGGGAATAATCATCCGCCCCCGTGCCACTTCCTCTCGAATTAGCTCAGCTGGAAGATTTTCCCGTTGAGCGACATAGTGCATTTCTTCGGTAATGACACCCTGACGGGCGTAGTGCATTTGAGAAACATTGCTCTGTCCGCGACGCTTCGCGACCCATTCTGTACGCATCATTGAATCCCTCAATAAACAGCTTCCCTCCGCCGGTATTACCCGGACTCAGGTGCAAAGGGTGTGATCTCAGCCTGGTTGCTCAGGCACCCCTAGCCATGGTTGAGGATTCTACCACTCCTTCGAGGGTGATGAGAGGGAGGCAGCAAATCTTAATGGGAAGACATCAGGCGTTAGGAGACGAGCTATTCATCCCGAGTGGTAAAGATAGTCAACCGCCTAGATAGGGCAACGGGGAGACTGGGGGACGGAGGGAGAGAACGTTTAGGGTGTTGGACTGCAACTTGGTATCAGTTCAGGCTGCATAACTGAACGGGGACTAGACGTATTTACTCAAGGAAGGGGTTCAGCCTCAACAGCAGTAACAACCTTTCAATGGATACGTCAGACCAAGATCGCTCCTGTTTAGAGATCGAAACCTATGCATCCTCAGTGGCAAAAAATACTCTTTAAAATAATGTTTGCGGTTTGCACTGAGATTATCCTCAATCTTTTAGGACTCGATAATCTAGCAGACTACAGCGAATTTATCTTTGAGGGACAGGACATCGTCATGCCGACGTCTCTTCCTGCTGTAACAATCACCATGGTCGCAAAACTTGAAACTTGAATCTGTGTCCTCGAATGCGATCGCATGAGAAGTCTGTGTGTCGAGTATTGAATTTTGATACCCAGCAATACTCTCCTAATATCAGAGCAAAGAGACTAGCACATTCCCTAAACTTGTAGATGCACGAAGGGTTTAAAACACTCGATTAGGGAAGCTGCTGCTAGGTTTGCTCTCTTTTCACCGACAAGACACAGGCTATGGACTGCGCCCACAACAAAAGGATGAAAATCTCTCTCCCCGTCCCCCCGTCTCCCCGTCTATTTTCTAGATAGCTCTCTGTCTTGCCTCGATGTTGGCAAGTCGTAGGGGCGATTGAACCAATCAAACGCTTGGTATAGTTTGGATAAACTACTTTGCGTGTCAAATAACGAGAAGTTTAGGGAGTGGAAGAAAGCAACGTCTAATATCCAATTTAGTTGCTGACAAAAATTCTCAGATTGACTGCTGACTCCACTTCGTTCTAGATGGAACCGCCTCAAATCGTAAAATTTTTTCAACATAACTAGCTTTTGCAATACTTCCAGTAGGGCTGTAGCGGGTATGCTCAGACCTGTCATCTCTCGCTTTGGTGCTTGTACATCTTGGTCAAATTGAAACTGAGCATCTTTGAGCTGAAATAATACGCATAACTCCTGCACGACTTGAATTTGAAATAGATGTTCGAGCTGCTCGATTTGTAAAGCTCCTTGACTTTTTAGGTACAGCCCGAGCGGTTTGTTTGGCGGACAAAACTGAGCTAGCTTAGCGATCGCGCGGTAGCTAACCCAAGGATATTGGTGAATAAGCGACATCAAGCCTTGCTCATTTAATTGATGAGCTGCGGCTACAATCTTACCTTGCTGAGTCCAAAAGTAATGGACAGATAACGTTGTAGAAGATTCGGGTAAATTACGAAGCGTTAATAAACCTGTTTTCTGTCCTTTCTCAATAAACTGAAAAATTTCTGCCAAGGAGAGATCGGTCAAATAACCAGTAATAGGCATGGTGGATTAATCGCACGGAAAAATTCAAAGTCTTGTCCTCTGTGTGTTCTTAGTGTCTTGATTAATTGATATTGAATTATACAGTTTTTAAGGGCTAAAGAGAATTGCCGCAGATGAGTAACTCGATTGCCAGCTTGGTTGATACTTGATGTCATTCTCAAGCTTGAGGAAACTTAACAACCTGGATTTTTCGGAACTCGTGATGCCAGAACAATTAAGACCCCTCTAACCAACGCTGAATTATCCAATTCAGGGGAGCCAAAAGGGACTTACAATACAGCGAGGAAAAATTTTTTAATAGCGAGTCGCGAACAGCGAGTAGTGACCAGTGACCAGTCGATCGCTCAATAGTGTTGACGACGAGTCCATATAAAAACCCCTATCAATACAGCTCTCAGCGCATTCAAGGTAGGGTTTTATAATGAATTGTGTCCTGTATTATTCTGTAGTTCACTGTGACAACTACCCCTGTACCTCGTAGTTCCCAAGCTGATGCCCACAAGGCGACCCAGCAACCCGATCGCTTGGGTCGTTTTGGAAAATTTGGTGGCAAGTATGTGCCTGAAACGCTCATGCCTGCTTTAAGCGAGCTAGAACAATCGTTTTGGCAATACCGCGACGATCCAGAGTTCCAAACCGAATTGCAACAGCTGATGCGTGACTATGTGGGACGCCCCAGCCCTCTCTACTTCGCCGAGCGCCTGAGTGCATACTATGCCAAACCCGATGGTAGCGGTCCACAAATCTACCTGAAACGGGAAGACTTGAATCATACAGGAGCCCACAAAATCAATAATGCTTTAGCTCAGGTGTTGTTAGCCAAGCGCATGGGCAAGCGGCGGATTATTGCAGAGACAGGTGCAGGTCAGCATGGTGTTGCCACAGCAACTGTGTGTGCGCGGTTTGGTCTGGAATGCATCGTTTACATGGGCGTCCAAGATATGGAACGGCAAGCGCTTAATGTATTCCGGATGCGCTTGATGGGAGCAACCGTGCAACCCGTATCGGCTGGAACAGGCACCTTAAAGGATGCCACTTCAGAAGCCATTCGCGACTGGGTCACGAATGTGGAAACGACTCATTACATTTTGGGTTCGGTGGCAGGTCCCCATCCCTACCCCATGCTGGTACGCGACTTTCAGGCAGTCATTGGTCAAGAAACTCGCGCTCAGTGCCAAGAAAAGTGGGGTGGGTTGCCGGATATCCTGCTAGCTT
>DATNPC010000758.1:0-3214 GCA_036703375.1 Allocoleopsis sp. | reverse complement strand
GATTCCTCAGTCAAGATTAGCGGTAGTGGGCAACCCAGCATCGGATTGCGACTGAGATTTGCCAGTTCTTCGGCAATTTTTTCCGGTGGCAGCACAAAATCGACATTCCCGGTGGCAACGGCAGTGTTGGGCATACTGTCGAATCTTGCCGTGTCTTCACACTGAGCAAACGTCACACCTCCCGCCAACTTGATTGCCTTCAGCCCCAGCGAACCATCTCCATCGGCTCCCGATAAAACGACGGCGATCGCTTTGTGCCCGCGATCGGCTGCCAGGGAGGTAAAGAAAGCATCTCCCGGCATATATTTACCAAACACCTTCTCGCGGGGCGACAGTTGCAGCACGCCCTCGGACAGAACCATCTTGGTGTTAGGCGGAATCACATAGACTTGGTTCGGCTCCACACTCATGCCGTTGTGCACCTCGCGCACCGGCATGAGTGTCGCTCTGGTGAGAATCTCGCTCAACAAACTCTCACGATCGGGAGATAAATGCTGAATTAGCACAAATGCCATCCCAGTATCGTTGGGCAGATGGCTGAGTAACTGTGTAAAGGCTTCTAACCCTCCCGCCGAGGCAGCAACCCCCACGATAGGAAAGGACGCTTCTACCGGGTTTTGCTGCACGGCGCTGATCGCGTCTACAGCCAGTTCAGGCATCGGTTGTTCAGAGGGTTGGTCAGAAGTCATGGGTAACAGTTCGGCACCGCCGTGTGGCAGCTATTTCTTCTACTCTAGGACGGTTTACTCAAACCGCTTAAATTGTCAGCGGTTCCCATCTTTTTACTTCAATTGAGCAATTCGCGACAAACAATCGCGCTAACCGCTTATGCTGGGGAAATCGATCGGCAGCAAGCACTAGCAGACGGATTTCAACGCCATCTCGCCAAGCCAGTCGAACCTAATGAGTTATACCAATTGGGTTTGACTTTGGCACAAATGAAACAAGTCTCCAACAGAATCCAGCTAGAGCAATTGTGTCCTGCTTATCCCTAATTGGTATTAGTCAAAGTGATTCTCAACTTGCTTAAAGCAAATCACCAGGAGTGAGGGTTTGGCGCTGAATTGGTGTTGCTTTTGGTGAAGAAGTTGAGACTGGGGTAGTCACACTGAGTCGAGAGCGTGTTGCTTGAGTTCATCGAGCGAAACGTATTCCACCGCAGATGCATGAGTAGCGGACAAAACTACAGGTGGGGCAACGCCAGCATCGAGAGCTTCCTTCCATCGCAAGGCACATAAACACCAGCAATCCCCAGGTTTCAAACCAGGGAAGTTAAACGCTGGAACTGGCGTACTCAAGTCATTCCCTCTCGATCGCGTAAATGCCAGAAACTCTTCCGTCATTTTTGCACACACCACATGTGCGCCAATGTCACCCGCTCCAGTACTACATGTTCCGTCCCGATAAAATCCAGTCATTGGCGAAGTGCAGCAAGTCTCTAGCTCTCCTCCAATTACGTTTCTAGCACTGGTCATAACAGCAACTTCTCGATCGCAACTTTTCATCAGTAGAGTACACAGATCGGCTTACAATCGGCAAGTGACAGCAGTTATCTACAGAAGTGACACTTTGCCTAAAAGAACTGTTATCACCTGAATTCTCAGAAGTTTAGGGACAACCTCGAAGCAATCAGGCCAACCAGCACGAGTAAACCTAGCGCCCTACGAAAGTAGTTAACGCCCTCGAATAACTCTAGCCATGCCCAAGTGAACAAACAGCCAAAAGCTATGGCGTCTATAGCTGTATGGATGTTGCCGCTTTTCACAATTAATTTGAGTACAGTTGCTGTAATCCCCAGCAACAACGGCAGATTTGGCGGTTGGGCAATAACAATATTGCCCTCGCTGTCTCGGAAAGTTTTATCGAATATGCTATTTTCCATGAATTTAAGTGTACTTGGCTCTCTTCGGCTCAAGTCTCACTCGTTAGTAGTAACTCCTCGATCGCAACTGCATCCTTTGAGTCAACGCAAATTGCTGTAAGTTGCATTGAACCACCAGCGATCGCTCACCACTGATTCAATCGATCGCGATCGCATGTTTGGCCATCACCGCGAATGCAACACCAATCATGACGACCAGCGTTACTTTACCACCAGGAATGAGTGGAGCGATCGCGGAGTTTGAATCCTGTTGCTGATGGTAACGCTGTTTCCATGCCATCATCGCTGGAATGATGCCACCCAACACCGAAATACTAAACGTCCCTGCATAATCCAAGGCGGCGAAAAAGATTGCGGGATTGAGAACCGACAGGCTAGTAGACGGCAAAAGCACCAGCGAATACAACGGCAATCGCTGGGACGTGTCATGGGGGGCCACATCCAAGGCATCTTTCAAGAAGTCGAGCAAGCCATAGACAAAGCCGATAAACGAGGTGACGATCGCAAATTCAGAGAAAACAGATACCAATACGCCTAACCATACTCCCGCCTGACCGTTGCGTAGAACGTGCAGTGGGTCAAAAACACTGCCGCTTTCAGTGGTACCTTGCACGATATCGGAACCGACACTGCCCAAAATCACGGCATTCCATGCTAAAAACATCACTAAGGGAATGATGGAACCGATCGCGATCGCACGACGAATCTTGTGGACATCGCCCTCTAACTGAGTGGTGACAACAGGAATGATGTTGTGATAAAACAATGCCACGAACATCACCGAGATAGCAGGCCCGATCGCTCGCCAATCTTGAGATAGGAACTGCGTTGGATTGACCTTCGTGATACCCAGCAGAATCAGTCCTACAAACGAGATAATGACGATTGCGACAAAGACGTTATTCAACTTCTCTATTAGGCGATCGTGTCCAAAGTATAAAATCCCGCCGAACAGGATAGCAAAGGCGACGGTACCTACCCAAGACGGTAGAACGTGAGGAATCCCTCCCGCCGTCTCGAAGGCCGATACCAAAATCTCACCTCCCTGGGACATGTACGCGACCAGCAAAGCGTAGTGCAAGAATAAATACGCGCTGCCTGCAACCCGCGCCCCTACCTTACCCAGTATCCCCTCAATCATGGCTAATAGCCCTACACCCGGCCGCCCCAATCTGTGCATGGCATTAACGTTCACTTCTGCAATCAGCAAACCCGAAGTGAGGGCATAGAGCCACACGGCAATCAGCATAATCGTGGATGGCACAACACCAGAGGGCAGCGTCACCGCCGGTAGGGCAAGAATGCCTGCACCAACTGTGGTGCCTGCCACCA
>DATNPC010000757.1:0-4095 GCA_036703375.1 Allocoleopsis sp. | reverse complement strand
AACTGGCAGGATTGGATTACGGCACTCGGCTATATCGCCTTCACAGCATTCATTTTTTGGCGCGTATTTCTGACGCGGGCGAAGTAGAACGCACTCGCTCTTATTCTCCAAACAGCGAATCGAGCATAAAATAATTAGCCTGCACAGGCAGGCTTCGTTGGTGTAGCCGCAGACTTCAGTCTGACGGAATTATCAGTATTTCATACCATTTGGGTTTAGACTTGTCACATTTGAATTGCTGAAATTAGCTAATAGCAACGCTTCCAAAATCTAAAGTCCAAAATGGTATAAACAGCTGGCTAGCCACGCCAAATCTGCTTGAGCACCTCTTCTGGCTTGATATCAGCAATTGAACGAGTTGCAGATTGAATGCTAATGCATCGCTCGTTATCGGGTAACAGCTTCTTCGCCTCTGTCGGACCAAAGAGGGCAATGGTATACGTGCCAACGGCAACAGCTAGATGCATCGGTGCGCTATCCGTACACAGCATTAAATTAGCACTAGCGATCGTCGCCGCCAGTTTGCCAACATCTGGTGGTGCTATCACCTTCAAATCGGGATTGGATTGCTTGAGTGCAGTCACCCATTTTGCATCGTCTGGCCCTTGAAGTAACACAATCGGCAAACCGGGCTGTTTTTGTTGAATGTCTTCAATAATCTGCTGCCATTTTTCAGCCGGGTAGATCTTATTAATCCCTGCGGCTTGAGCGAGTTCACTGGAGCCACCGTGAATCAGAATATAACCACTGTCGGCAATTCCCAGCCGTCTTTGTTCGTTTTCTGCCCACTCAATGTCTTGCCTGGGAACGCTTAAGGCAAGTTCTGGGCAGGGGGAAGTAATGCCGAACCCTTGCAATAGGTCATGGTACATCTGAGCGGCATATTGCTCGGTTTTTAGGGGTACGGTGTTGGTAAAAAAGATTTTACCGGAATTCGCCTCGTAGCCAACTCGTGTTGGGATACCACTCATCCAGAGTAGGAGTCCGATCGACCCTCGGCGTCCCAATGCCAAGGCGGCATCGTATTCGCGATCGCGAATAATCCCCAATAAATTACCAAAATCTGCCAGACCATTGCGGTCTTTAAAATCAAATGTCAAAACTTCATCGACAGAACCCGAAACCCTATACGCCCCCTTCGATCGCGGTTCCACAATGACATCGATCTCGGCTTGGGGGTAGTATGCTTTAAGGTCGTCGAGGGTCGGGAAGAATAAAATTTGGTCGCCAATTCCACCAGGGACAAGGGCTAGTATTCTCATCTCAATTGATTGAGCGTATTGATCAGCTTAATTTTAAGGGAGTGGATCGCGAAAAGAGGAAGATCGTGCATTTATTAATTCCAGCAGCAGGGATGGGACGGCGTATGGGGAGCGATCGCAATAAGCTCCTATTGACATTAATGGGTAAACCGTTACTCGCTTGGACTCTTCTAGCCGCCGAGTCAGCGCGTGATATTAGCTGGATTGGCATTATGGGACAACCGACTGATTTCCCCGACTTTAAGGCTATTCTGGCTGAGCTTGCCCTGACAAAACCCGTACAGTTGATTACGGGTGGAGAAACGCGCCAAGAATCGGTTTACAACGGCTTGCAGGCGTTACCCGCCGATGCCAAGTGGGTTTTGATACATGATGGGGCAAGATGTTTGGCAACACCCGATCTGCTCGATCGCTGTGCGGTGGCTTTGCTCAAGTGTCAGGGGTTCATTGCTGCCGTCCCCGTGAAAGACACGATTAAAGTGGTGGATGAAGCTGGCATTATTCAGGCTACACCAGACCGACGGCAACTTTGGGCCGCACAAACGCCTCAAGGCTTTGAAGTGGAACTGTTGAAGCAGTGTCACGACAAAGGGCGCAACTTGGGGTGGGAAGTCACCGATGATGCGGCATTGTTTGAACGCTGTGGCTTACCCGTGCGAATTGTGGAAGGGGAGGAGACGAACCTGAAGGTAACGACGCCTGTAGATTTAGCGATCGCAGAATTTATCCTCCGCCAGCGCCTCAGTTTGTAGTTGCTCTGCTCCAGGAATAAGGATAGGACTTACGCAAATTCCCGTTTGAACCACCATGAGTAGGGGCGCATTAGTGTCAACTTAAGCCGAAAATCGCCTGGGGCTTAAGTCCCAGGCTAATAGTAAAAGTCCTCTGAAGAGGACTCATGAGTCTAATAGTCCTCTTCAGAGGACTTTGGCTATGAGGCAGGGGTTTAAACCCCTGCCGGACTGACGGTTCCACGCTAAGTTGACACCAATGACCGACGTGCGCCCTTCCTATATGTGGAGTCCCTGCGTAAGTCCTGAAGGATTCAATCTCAAGCCGCTCGCAGCAAGCTAATTACACCAACTCTTCAGACTTCAGAATACGACGCGCTCGTTTGGCGTAAGTCTTTACCGTTTCATAGGGCATATCTAGGTCAGATGCGATCGCTTTCAACGATTCCCCGTCCTCCTGCCGAGCCAAAATCGTCGCTTGAGTCTGACAAACCTTCAAAGCGCGATCGCCACCCGTGCGTTTTTGACCTTGCATCAACAGTTCTGTAAGCTGCTCGATGCGCTTGGCAAGCATGGCTTGCTCTAATAACAGTTCAATTGAGTTGGGAGACGATGACCAACCCAAGCGCGTTTGCCCTAGACCAAACGTGGTTTTGTGACCCGTGCCACAATAAGGCGCTAATTGACCTAGCACTGTAAATAGCCGTTCAAAGTGCGGCTGCTTGCGAGCCTCATTCGTCAAGCTATACTCAATGGCTCCAATAAAACCTGTCACCTTCCCCTGCTTCCCCGCCGCCACCTTCACCGACTCCAACTGATGGCGATTAATCAGCACCGACTGATCCACCCATGCCAGAAACGCTTCGTCATCAAATGGCATCCCGGAACACTCATTCCAGCGACGCGAGTAGCTATGAAACACATTCACCGGCCACGGCAACGGCAGATGATGACCCTTGCGACGAAAACTGGTGGGGCTAAGAAAGCTGAGAGGAAGAGTTTTTGCGATCTGAGTTTGGTATAGCTGAGCGTAGGTCGTCGGTGGGAGAGCGAAGGCGACTGACTGAATCTGCAATGGAGCATAGCGCAGTTCGATCGTTGGCGGTAAATGTTCCAGCCAATGCCACAACCACTGCACTACCGTGGGAGAGAAGGCCGTCACAGTCCAGCGATACGTCTGGTCAGATAAAAGCTGTAGCTGCCCCTCGGTTGTTGTCTCCATTTTTCCGTCTAACCCAGAAATGGTGAAAGGCTTTTTCGACTCTTCATCGTGAAGGAAGGCGGAGAGTTGGGGGTTATGCGATCGCACTTGGTCTAAGAACCAGGCGTGGAGAGTCTTGGTATATTCGGGAAACAGCCTTGCAGTCTTTTGGGGGACGACCTCAAACACCAAACCCACTAGTTCGGTTGAGTCTGACCAGGTAAGGTCAGAGGTGGGGGAGACGGGTTGGGTGTGATGCGATCGAGGCATGAGCGCTTGATTTTGAAGGCTTTGAGACAGCCACTAAGACGGCTGAGCTAACTTAACTTTATACTGTCACTTACTGTCACTACGGTTCGGAACAGCCTCGCTAAGACCAAGCTATCATCTTATAATTGAGCAAGCCAAAATTTTCGCAAGCCTAAGCGAGGGTAATTTTCCGGGGAGGTTCGCGAAAAACCACAGAACCTTGACAACTGAAGAGTTCGAGCGTTTTCAGTCGCTCGTTAAATAAAAATTTGTTTCAATAAGTGGGGCTGAAATGAGGTCAAAAAAGAGGTTGGCGAAAACCTTCTGTAAAATCCTCTCTCAGCCAGTGTTTCAGACGGCAGGCTTTCCGCTAACTTAATCCCCGTAAGGGGACTGAAACAATCAATCGGGTTTCGATTCAGTCCAGGGACTGGTCTTTCCGCTAACTTAATCCCCGTAAGGGGACTGAAACTCCTCATCTCCCACAAACCGAGCAAACCTTTCCCTTGCCTTTCCGCTAACTTAATCCCCGTAAGGGGACTGAAACCTATCGCCTCCCAATTCCGACCGAATCTTGTCTCTTTCCGCTAACTTAATCCCCGTAAGGGGACTGAAACAGGAATGAGTATTTTTCGGGCTGTCCGCGTCCTTT
>DATNPC010000756.1:0-5463 GCA_036703375.1 Allocoleopsis sp. | reverse complement strand
CACAAGATATCTTGGCTAATCTAAAGAGAATACGAACTGCATTAACTGTTTGAACAGTTTTACCAGTTCCCATTTCGTCGGCAAGCAAAGCAGACGGATGCTTAACGAGAAAAGTAACTCCCTCTTTTTGGTAACCACGTAAACGATTCAATGAATTAAGTTCTTCGGAGAAGTCAAAAAGCAGAGGCGGACATAGTGAAGGATATAATAAATCCCAAGGACTTAATGCTTTACCCGGAGAATATGCTTTACGAATCCTTGCAATGGGCTGAATATTATTGACATTGTTTGTCTTAATTTCCTTATTAAAAACCTTGCCTTTTATACTGGGTTCCAGAAGCGATTCAAATAAACTATTCAAAATAATTAGCGATGATAAGCTAATTTTATCGTAGCTAAATGTTTCTATTTCAGGAATTAGATCGGTTCGATTATAGGAATTAGTTGGATCAATTTCAACTAAACTGTTTTTCTCAAATATTTCTGGGATAGCAAAAAACAACTGTTCTTCTAATTCATAAATCTTAACTCGTTGTAGAAGTTCACTTTTTTCAAATATTTCAGGAACAACAGGTAATAAATTATCTGATATTTTTATTGTGGATATTATTAAACAATAATTATCAGAAATCGATACAGATGCTATCTGAAATATTTTAGTTTCGCTATATGGACATTCCACGTACCAATCGTCACGCTGGTACTGACGGGGAATACGAACACCAGATAATAAACTGGTTATTTTTTTTGCGAGACTTCGTATCAAGAACATTTAACCGACTCTCTTACTTCTCAGTTATTCACTTGCTTACAAGCAACTTCAAGACGCTTAAATGGTTCAAGTAAGTCCCTATATTCATACAGCTGATTTAATTGGGTATTGATATTGGTTAATCGTGACTCTAAACTCTTTAATATCGCAATCCGAATAGGTGTAAATTTTGAACTAGGTAGTTGTGCAGTCACTACATTTTTTCCTTGTCTATCGGTTTCATTTAAAAGTTGTATTACAGGAATTTCTTGCTTAGCGTTTACACCTAGAAAAACTTCATCTTGAACTAGAACAAAATTAGGCTTTTCTTGTAATTCTCGAAGTAATGGAACTCCAAGGAGTTCAACAAGAATATGCTCATCTAAAATTTCTCCATAAAGAGTTTTTTGAAAGGCAGTAGGACGAACTGGATCTGTAATACGAAATTCAACTGGTTTCGTATCAGTGTCGGTTACTAAGATGGCTCCTCGAATAGAATTATCCTCAAATCGATAACTTGAGAGAAATGCAATTTTTAGGTTCTCCATACTTGTATTAAATTTTGGTTAGTATTCAAGTAGCTTAGTGCAACCAACACAGTGTAACAATCGTCATAAGTATTGCACGGTGAAGTTGAAACAGATGTAATGTGACTATAGTCACGAGAACTCGCTAACGGCGTCACACATCGTTTCTTACTATCTATGTATTGAAGTAATATTGCTGAGGAATCAGCTAAACCATTGAGCTGCTTTGGATAAATTTCGACTTTTCATTCCTTCACTTCACACAACAAGAAGAAACGGTAGAGAGGAGCAACCTTCTCTACCGTCTAATTTAGAAACAGGTCTATAGCCCTAGACCTTAAAGTATTGATTGCTAGTTACTCAGCTGCTTGAGGCAAAAGCTCTCGCTTTTCACCTGGCATCACCTTCACGTTGCCAGTGTCATCGACATCCACAACGGCAGTGTCTCCTTCCTTCGTGCGACCGCTGAGGATTTCTTCAGCCAACACGTCTTCCAACAGACGCATGATAGCTCGACGTAGCGGACGCGCACCATAGGCAGGGCTGTAGCCTTCTTCCACCAAGCGGTCTTTGAATCGTTCGGTGACTTCCAGCGTGATTCCCTGTTCGCGGAGGCGACCAAATACCTCGTTGAGCATGATGTGGGCGATTTCCTTGACCTCGTCCTTCGACAACTGACGGAAGACGATAATCTCATCGAGACGGTTGAGGAACTCTGGGCGGAAGTACTGCTTGAGTTCTTCGTTAACCAGCGACCGGATGCGGTTGTACTGAGCTTCGGCTTGATTTTCCGTAAACTCGAAACCAAGACCGCCGCCACCTTTCTCAATCACCTTAGAACCGATGTTCGAGGTCATGATTAAGAGCGTGTTCTTGAAGTCTACCGTCCGACCCTTCGCATCCGTGAGACGCCCGTCTTCAAGGATTTGCAGCAGCATGTTGAAGACATCAGGGTGAGCTTTTTCGATTTCGTCGAATAGCACTACGGTGTAAGGACGACGACGCACGGCTTCGGTTAGCTGGCCGCCTTCGTTGTAGCCGACATATCCTGGAGGCGAACCAATCAGTTTAGAAACCGTATGGCGCTCCATGTATTCCGACATATCGAGGCGAATCATCGCGTCTTCCGAACCGAAGAAGTACGATGCCAAGGACTTCGCCAATTCTGTCTTACCAACACCCGTTGGACCAGAGAAGATGAAGCTCGCGATTGGACGGTTGGGGTTTTTCAATCCCACCCTTGCCCGACGGATAGCACGAGATACGGCTTTCACCGCATCTTCTTGACCGATGAGACGCTGATGCAGCGTATCTTCCATGTGCAGGAGCTTCTCGGACTCGGATTCGGTGAGTTTGTTCACCGGCACACCCGTCCAAGACGCAACGATTTGGGCGATGTCCTCTTCATCGACGACAGGGCCTTCCTCGTCACCGTTTGTACCTTCTGTCTTTTTGGTTTGAGCGATCGCGCGGATTTCGGCTTTGATTTCCATTTCGCGATCGCGCAGTTCGCCAGCGCGATCGAAATCTTGCGATCGAACCGCATCATCTTTTTCCTTGAGCACCTGTCGCAGTTCCTTATCCAACTCCTTCGCTGCTGGCGGCAGTTGGGAATTAATCAAGCGAACGCGACTTCCGGCTTCATCAATTAAGTCAATTGCCTTATCCGGCAGGTAGCGGTCAGAGATGTATCGATCTGATAGTTTCGCTGCTGCTTCCAGGGCAGTATCCAAGATTTTTAACTTGTGGTGTTGCTCGTAGCGCTCGCGTAAACCGTAAAGAATTTCAATAGTCTCTTCGACCGAGGGTTCGCCCACCATTACAGGTTGGAAACGACGCTCCAGTGCGGCATCCCGTTCGATATGCTTGCGATACTCATCTAGGGTAGTTGCACCGATGCACTGCAATTCACCGCGAGCTAGAGCAGGCTTTAGAATATTAGCCGCATCAATTGCCCCTTCAGCTGCACCAGCACCAATCAAGGTATGAACTTCGTCAATGACCAGGATGACGTTCCCAGCCTGACGAATTTCATCCATGATTTTCTTCAATCGCTCTTCAAACTCACCTCTGTACTTGGTTCCAGCAACTAGTAGACCAATATCCAGAGTGACGACTCGCTTGTCTTCCAAAATATCGGGGACATCATTGTTCGCAATCCGAGTCGCTAGCCCTTCAGCGATAGCCGTCTTACCCACCCCAGGTTCTCCAATCAACACTGGGTTGTTCTTCGTGCGGCGTCCCAAAATCTGGATGACCCGTTCAATTTCCTTGGCTCGTCCCACAACTGGGTCTAGCTTACCTTCCCCAGCCATTTGGGTTAGGTTCGAGCCAAATTCATCTAGCGTTGGAGTCTTCGTGCGGCCTTGGGAAACTCCGGCGGAAACCTCTGCCGTCTCGCCCAACATCCGGATGACCTGCGTTCTCACCTTCGTCAGGTCTACGCCCAGGTTTTCCAGAACTCTAGCGGCGACTCCTTCTCCTTCCCGGATGAGTCCAAGCAGCAAATGCTCCGTACCAATGTAGTTATGCCCCAGCTGGCGAGCTTCTTCCAGCGATAACTCCAGAACGCGCTTTGCTCTGGGGGTAAACGGAATTTCGACCGCAACGAAGCCGGAACCCCTGCCAATGATTTTCTCTACTTCAATTCGAGCGTCTTTGAGATTGACGCCCATTGATTTGAGGACTTTGGCAGCGACGCCAGTTCCTTCTCCAATCAGACCCAAGAGGATTTGCTCCGTGCCTACGAAGTTGTGCCCCAGGCGACGTGCCTCTTCCTGGGCCAGCATGATCACCTTAATGGCTTTTTCTGTAAAGCGTTCAAACATGGCGTAATTCCATCACCTGTTGCGTGCCCGTGTACGCTGATTTTAGCATAGGGCAATTGTCCGACTGTCTCTTTCAAGACAACCGGCCACACAAGATTTGGGTTGGATTTCCCTACCTAGGGAGTGGGGATATTGAGAATATCGCTGCTACTCTTGTTCAACATAGCCACTTGGGGATCGCTTACTTAGACGAATCAGTGACAATAGTCGCCTCCCCAGCCTCAGACAGCTGCCAACCTAAATTGGCGAGGTTATGCCTGAGCTGCTGGTAGAGTTCGGCGAGAATTTTTTCAAATTCGAGAGTTTGTAGACCACCACGCCAGAGAATCAGGGCATCTTCGCCGGTGTCTTTGTAATAGTTTCGGCGTCGTCCTGCGCTCGCAAAGCCAAACTTTTGGTACAGCGATAGCGCCGCCTGATTGGATGGCTTGACCTCTAAGGTTGCCCACTCCAACTGACGCTGTTTGGCATCCCGTAGTAAGGTATACAGGATTAACTGACCTAGACTCTGACGTTGGTAGTCCGGATGCACCGCGAGAATCGTAATATGCGCCTCCTCCAAAATTGACCAATAACAACCTAACCCTAAAAGAGGGTTTTGAGGAGCCGGAACGGTATTCGCATCCGTCCTTACAGAGTTTCGATCTAAAACTTCGGCGGATTGACCACCGAATCCGGGCTCCTTCTCACCATCGGCTGATTTTAAAATCAGCAGTTGACTGTTTGGGCTATCTAGCTCGCGCTCGTAACCCGATCGCGTCCAAAGCCCACCAAAACACAGCTGGTCTAGTTCCACTGCTGCATCTAGATACTGTGCTGTTAGGGAATGGAGTTCTAAAAAAGTCACAGCCCTCAATTGTACACTGGATTAACGAGACGCTCTCTTGGTGCGTGTACAAAGCCAACTAAGGACAATCATTACATTATGCGCTCGACTTTCTCGGCTGAGGTTCAAAATTCCGGAAATCAGTATCTTGCTTCATCAAAGTTGAATTCGCTATCAGAACGTTCGCCCAATCAAGAACTGCTACCGCTTACAGCCACCGTTAATAGCCAGGACGCTTTAGAAGTGGGCGGCTGCGATGTGACGAAACTCGTCGAGCAATTTGGCTCTCCCCTCTATATCTTAGATGAGGTAACGCTAAGAACCGCTTGCCGTCAGTATCGGGATGCCTTCACTCGCTATTACCAGGGTGAATCGTTAGTGCTCTACGCTTCTAAAGCCTGGAGTTGTCTGGCGGTTTGCGCGATCGCTAAATCGGAAGGCTTGGGGATCGATGTCGTCTCTGGCGGCGAACTCTACACGGCCTTAGAAGCTGGCGTGAGTGCCGATAAAATTTACTTCCACGGCAACAAC
>DATNPC010000755.1:0-6366 GCA_036703375.1 Allocoleopsis sp. | reverse complement strand
TGGTGGTTCCACTAAACCACAGTTCATTACGATCAGTTCGGCTGGCGTCACTCGTCCGGGACGTCCAGGGATTAACTTGGAAGAGGAACCCCCGGCGGTGCGGATGAACGACCAATTAGGCGGAATCCTCACTTGGAAGCTGCGAGGAGAGGATGCCATACGGGAAAGCGGTTTAGCTTACACCATTATCAGGCCCTGTGCTTTAACAGAAGAGCCAGGGGGTAAAGCCTTAGTGCTGGAGCAAGGCGACAATATTCGGGGTAAGGTGAGTCGGGACGATATCGCCCAACTCTGTCTCCAAGTGCTAGAGCAACCGAAAGCATGCAATATCACTTTTGAAGTGAAAGAGACAGAAAATGGAGCTTATCCTGTCAATTGGGAAAATCTCTTCTCGAACCTAAAACCCGACACGAATTAAAGTTGTAGGTTAATCAGTTACACGTTGTCTTCTACCTTTAACGGTCCAACTGGCAACCTGCGAACGTTAACTAGCCAGCCGTTCCGATGGTTGAGGCTGCAAGAGAGCAACTAACTCATGAACTCCCCGTTGCACGTATCGCGACACGGTGATTGGACTGACACCAATTTGCTGAGCTACTTCCTGACGCGGTAATCCCCGTAAGAACACGCCTTCGAGCGCACTTTGAGTTTTCTTTTCCAGTTGGCTGATTGCACCTTGCAGCTGTTGTCGCTCTTCTTCGCGATAGCGCAAAGCCTCGTTATATTCATCCGGCAGCATATCACCCAACGTCAGCGAACAATCCGGTGTCTGTTCAATCGTGGCATCTAAACTGATCGGCGAACGATTTTGAGTTGCCAGCTTAATCGCTTGCCACTCTTTGAGCGATAGCTTCATTGCTTGAGCAATCTCAGCATCTTTGGGTAAACGTCCTAACCTAGCAGTCAACGTCTTCCTGACTTTTTGCCCTTCCTGCTGGAGTTCCTGCCAGCGTCGAGGCATCTTGACAAGAGAGCCATTATCGCGCAAAAAATGTAACATTGCGCCCCGGATGTAGGGGATCGCGAACGAACTGAAAGCACAGCCTTGATGGGGATTGAACCGTTCAATCGCACGAATCAAGCCAAGAAAACCGATTTGTTCTAAATCTTCATACGGTTCAGCACACTGCCGACTCACGCGATGGGCAGTTGCCCGCACCAATCCAGCATTTAACTGAACGATCTGGTTGCGAAGCTTGACAGACGGATTTCGGTAGTAAGCCGTCAAAAGTTCCATTCCCCGAAAACGCACATGAGTAGTTACCATCGTTCAATATCCCGCAATGTCAACCTATCCCCATCAGGACGATTGGTTCAACCAAGTCCTCTTTCCCTCATTGTCTTGTGCAGCTAAACCAATAAACCATCGTTGTTTTACGGAATTAATTGGCTCCAGCGTTTGGCTTTTCCGCATAAATACGTAGATTGCTAATGGGATTTCTCTCAGAACCTATAGGGGGCGGTCTTCCAGCACCGACTAAAATGGGTGGGTAAGAAAGCCTAATAATCTCTGGTAGCACTTCAACCCCAACACTGATGTTCGAGCTGAGTCTGCCGGTTCTCTCTCCTAGCTAAACTCGGTGTATCTCAGTAACAATAGAAATAATTTTGTTAACACAGGTAAAGTTCTGAGAAAATCTCATGAGCAACACCAGTAACTTTCGTCAAGCCATTCGTGAAGCGAGAGGCCACGCTCTAGTTGGTCCTAATGTAATTGCCAACGCGCTTCCCTATGTAGGGGGCGGACTGGTCTTAACCGCCCTTGGCACCTATGGCGGTCTTGGCGTTCTCCGTTCCAACCCAGGGCTATTCATGACAACCTTCTGGGTTGCCTTGATTGCCGAATTTGCACTTTTCTTCATTGCTAGTAGCGTTGCCCAAAAAGGGAAAAACAGCGTCGCGCTACCCCTTTTGGCAACCTACAGCCTGCTGTCCGGCTATACACTCAGCGGACTCGTCTTCCTTGCCTTGAAAACACCAGGCGTTGGTCTGCAAGGGATTGGCATTGCCGCTCTTGGCTGCGGTGTTACTTACATTGCCGGCCGACAAATTGGCTCTAACCTTTCAGATGAGGACGGTTTCGCCTTAACCAAAACCGTACAGCTCGGCATCACTGCCCTGCTAGTCGTGGTAGTCGCTCAAGTCCTTTTCTCTGTCTTTGGCGTCTACACTCCCAGTTGGCTGGAAATTGGCATCTCTGGCATCGGCGTTCTTCTGTTTGTCGGTTCTGCTGTAGTCGATTTTTACATCCTGCCTCGCAGCTACCGCGACGATGAGTATCTCCCCGCAGCTCTGTCGATGTACCTAACGTACATCAACTTGTTTGTTTTCATCTTGCGGTTGCTCATCGCCTTTAATAGTCGCGACTAACCGAACTCAATTGGTTCACTGGTAGGGGGTACGGTATACCGTACCCCTTTTGTTATCTACACCCAACTCTGGTTAGAATCAACAATGCAACCCCAAGTGGTAGCTAAGGACTGCAAGCACGATGGAAGTATTAGATATTAAACGCGAAGTTGAAACGTTGTCAGAGCGCCTGGGTAAAACCCAGGACTATCTTTGACATCGCTGCTCTCAATGCCAAAATTCAAGACTTGGAGCAGCTGGCCGCTCAACCCAATTTTTGGGACGATCAAACTTCGGCTCAAACCACACTTCAAGAACTCAACGACCTTAAATCTAACCTCCAGCAGTATCAGCAATGGCGAGCGACGTTAGAGGATGCTAAGGCCGTGCTGGATTTGCTAGAGCTAGAAGCTGACATGGCTTTGCTAGAAGAAGCCGAAACTAACCTGACTCAGCTGAACCGCGAACTTGACCGATGGGAGTTGGAACAGCTTTTATCGGGGACTTACGACGCCAAAGGTGCCGTTCTCACCATCAATGCGGGTGCTGGCGGTACCGACGCCCAAGATTGGGCAGAAATTTTGCTGCGAATGTATACTCGTTGGGCTGAGAAGCACGGTTATAAGGTGCATCTCGACGAACTTTCGGAAGGAGATGAAGCGGGGATTAAGTCTGTCACGCTGGAAATCGATGGGCGCTATGCTTACGGCTACCTAAAAGCGGAGAAGGGGACGCACCGACTCGTGCGGATTTCTCCCTTTAATGCCAACGGCAAACGGCAAACTAGCTTTGCGGGTGTGGAAGTGATGCCGTTGATCGATAACTCAGTACAGTTAGACATTCCTGAGAAGGATTTGGAGATTACCACCTCTCGTGCTGGCGGTAAGGGTGGGCAAAACGTCAACAAGGTGGAAACGGCGGTGCGGATTACCCATATTCCTACCGGAATTGCCGTGCGCTGTACTCAAGAGCGCAGTCAACTGCAAAACAAAGAAAAAGCCCTTGCTATTCTTAAAGCGAAACTGCTGATTATTGCTCAAGAGCAACGCGCTCAAGAAATTGCCCAAATTCGCGGTGATATGGTGGAAGCTGCTTGGGGGAACCAAATTCGCAACTATGTCTTTCATCCTTATCAATTGGTGAAAGATTTGCGAACCAATATTGAAACCACTGGAGTGAGCGATGTGTTGGACGGCGACCTCGATCCCTTTATCGAAGCTTTCCTGCGTCAGGAAAATCAACTGATTTAGAATGAATGGTACTGACTAACGAATCATAATCAAACTTATGCAGAAGGGGTGAGTGCCGCTCGCTCCTCCTGCATGACGCTTGTTCTCATCTGGCTTGGAGAAAAAGAATAAGGAAACATTAACCATTAAGAGGGTTTCCAAACAACTTGTTCAACCTTCACAGCTTTAGGAATTAGTTTCAATTTGTAAAAGGTATCTGCAATTTGTTGCTGTTCGGCAACCATTTCGTTGTTTATCGTTTCAAATCCATAATCCCGCCGCTTGGTTACGGTATCTAGGATGGGAGGCTCAATCCCTAACAAGGGTGAAAGAATCTTGACCACTTCATCGGGATTAGCGGATGCCCATTTTGCTACTTCTTGAGTTTCTTCTCTGACGGCTTGGATGACTTTGGGATTTTGTTCGGCAAAAGTACGAGACGCCAGATAGAAATCTCGGTTAGCAGCGAAGCCCTTACCATCGGTCAAAACACGAACATTGTTTTGTTTCTGAACGGCGGCAAAAAATGGGTCCCAAATTACCCAAGCATCTACTTTCCCTTGCTCAAACGCTGTTCTTGCATCGCCAGGTGATAGGTTAACGGGTTTAATCTCGCTAAACTGCACTCCTGCCGATTCAATCGCCCTCGCAACCAGATAATTGGCACTGGAACCTTTGGTAAAGGCTACTTTCTTACCCCGCAAATCGGTTAAGGATTTAATGGGGGAATTGGCTGATACAACAATGCCTGAACTGTGGGGTTTGGCCGCACCGCCACCGATATAAACCAAAGGCGCGTCAGCCGCTTGGGCAAAAACAGGAGGCGAATCCCCAGTACGTCCAATGTCCAGACTGCCAACGGAGAGAGCTTCTAAAAGTGGTGGGCCTGCAGGAAATTCTTTCCACTCAACCGAGACACCGAGAGGTTTGAGGCGTTCTTCTAATTTTCCCTTAGCTTTCACCAGTGTAAAGGGGTCGAATTTTTGATGACCGATACGCACCACCTTGGCTTGAGCTGGGTTGGCTGATGGAGAGGCTTCTAGGGTGACAGAACTTTGAGGACTACAGGATGCGATCGCAAAACTCAGTCCTAATCCTAGCGCGAATAAAACTCCCAAGGATGAGAAGGAGAGTGTTCTTCGTTTTAAAGAGATAAACCATGAATAAAATCTTTGTATCGCTAACATCGTTGGCTCCTCAAAGCTTAAAAAGTAGGTTCAAAGTGCAAGAAAGAAATTTTATAAATTAGAGTTTAATCCTAGAAGATTGCTTGAGTTACAGATAATAACGAACCACAGAGGCACAGAGAACGCAGAGAGAGGGTAGAGAGAGTTTTCCAAATCATTTGGACTGGCTATATACCCTGGAGAATTTTTATTTAATCTGACGCTAAAAAGCTTGCCCATTCCTTCATTAGCTTGGGCTTAAATGAAAATACGATTTAGTAGTCAAGAATAAGGATTAGTCACGCGATCGCATGAGAATCTGTTCTAGCGAATAGAGCTTGCCTGCAATTCCTTGTGACTCTCTCCTTTGCCCAAAACTCGTTGCAGAACTTGCTCAACTAGTGTTGCTAATGCCGAACTACCTCGGTATCGCGGCCGTGGGAGGGTTATCGGGAGATCTAACGCAATCTGCCCCTGTTCGATCAGCACGACTCGATCCGCCAACACGACAGCCTCTTCCACGTCATGAGTCACCAAAAGTGCTGTAAACTGCTGTTCTTGCCACAGTTGTTCGATTAAATGCTGCATCTCGATTCGAGTCAGAGCATCTAACGCTCCTAGTGGTTCATCCAGTAATAACAAACGCGGTTGACTGACTAATGCCCTCGCCAGTGCTACTCGCTGTCGCTGTCCGCCAGAGAGAACAGCCGGCCAATCCTTTGCCCGTTCCTTGAGTCCGACTTGCTCTAGCGCCCATTCTGCTCTAGGACGCCAGTTGCCCTCTAAACCCAGCCCCACATTTTCCAAGACGTGCTTCCATTGCAGTAAGCGCGAATCCTGAAACATCACTCGTACCGAACGACTGAGTTTACGGAATGGCTCCCCATCGAGTAACACACCCCCGTCAGTCGGTGTCTCCAACCCTGCGATCAGACGCAGCAGCGTACTTTTGCCGCAACCACTTCTACCGACGATCGCAACAAATTCACCTGGCTTCACCTCTAAATTGGCTGACTTTAAAACAGTAAGGTTGCCGAATGTCTTGGTCAAATCCCAAACGTTTATATGAGTACCTTGTACAGTTTGTGTCACGTTTCAAAACTCCTTTTTTAGCTAGCTAAGCGTTGCTTTACACAGCTTGATAATTCGGATGCCAAGACAGCCATTTGGCTTCTAGTAACCTGGCTCCAGCATCTGCCAATTTTCCCAAAATGGCGTACATGAGAATGCTCAATACAACGACATCCGTTTGCATGAATTCGCGGGCATTCATCGCCATGTAACCAATCCCCGAATCAGCGGCAATTGTTTCTGCCACAATTAGCGTGATCCACATAATTCCCAAGGCATAGCGCACTCCCACTAAAATTGAAGGCATTGCGCCAGGAAGAATAATTTGCCACAGCAGCCCTGTTTGATTTAATCCGTAGACTTTTCCCATCTCAATCAATCCGGGTTCAACGGCTCGAATTCCATAAAAGGTATTGATGTAAATCGGGAAAAAGACGCCTAAGGCAACTAGAAATAATCGGGCTTCATCCCCAATTCCAAACCATAAAATTACCAGGGGAATTAATGCCAGATGGGGAATGTTCCGAATCATCTGCACGGAGGTATCCAAC
>DATNPC010000754.1:0-3552 GCA_036703375.1 Allocoleopsis sp. | reverse complement strand
AACGAGTTGAGTGAGTAAGGAGTCCTGTTGGGTTCCGGGTAAATGCTCCAACCATTCTTCAGCGTCTTGCCTCATCGTGGGAGCATTAATCGAGGTTAACGTGGGATAGAGATAGTTTCGCGCGGCTGCGGCACAACTGAGTAGCCAGTTCGCTACAGTTGATGGGTTGACCGGCTGAGTGCTTTGTTTGTTATACATTGATGCGATCGCATCCCAGGTTGGGTCATCCGGTTTCGCCAGTTGGCGAGTTGTATAAGCCAGTTTTGTCCCTTCTCCAACCGAAGGGACATAAATCGTTTTAAAACAACTCCAAGCAAGGACATAAGCATGAATCGTTTCGGCGGATAAACCAGCCGCTTGCAACGACTCGACTAATCGTTTTTGACTAATTTTTCGTAATAGTCCCCAAGGTGTACAGATATCAACTTCGCGGCGTTGACGCAAGGTTTCCCGAATTACACTGCTAAAGATAGCACTCGCATAGTTTTTCAGGACAAAACCGCGATCGGGGCTAAACCCTTTGAGCACTTTTTCGACGTGAGCGATCGCGACTTGAAAACAATCTGATAGCGTATACTGAGTACTGGTAAAGGCACTGGTTGTTTTTTGCGATGTCCAGTAGCACGGTTCTTGTAAGTAAGCCGTGAGATGCTCTTTGGCAAGATTTGAGGATTGAGCCTGCCAAACGTTGTACCAATAGAGCGCCCAATAATTTTCTGACTGTTCTGATTCTGGCGATCGGGTGAGGCAAGTGTCCATACTGCGACGCAACTTCGCATCTGTCGCCCAACCACTAAAGCGATCGCCCTCAAATTTCATAAAGGTTGAAAACAATTCAATAATATGTTGCCGAGGGTGCATAAGTAAGTGGAAGCCAACCTAGAGAACATAATGAATAGGTTGAAGCTAAAACGCTTCCCCAAGGTTTACTACAAGGAATCAGGACAATGTTCGGATCAATTTGAAAATCTTCATTGAACAGCGAACACTACAGTATTCATTCCTAAACCTAAATTCCCTACCACACACTTCGCCACTGCTCACTGGTCACCGCTCACTGGTCACTGGTCACTGGTCACTGGTCACTGGTCACTGCTCACTGCTTCAAGCCTCAACTCGTCGGTGTCCCAGTTTCCAGAGATAGCTGGACAATAAATTCGTGACAATATGAGCCACAATTGGGACTAATAAATTACCCGTTGCCACGGCGCTAAACCCCAATAACAAGCCAACTACTGATGCCCAAACAACATAAGGCCATTGTTGGCGACCGCTCAGGTGCAAAACGCCGAAGACTAGACTAGTGGCAAGAATACCAGTGGCATTTAACCCTACAGCTGGTAACATGACGCCTCGGAATAACAATTCTTCACTCATTCCTGGTAGCAGTCCCAACCAAATTAAGTCTGGTAATACTAAAGGCTTGAGTACCATCTCTAGGTAGAAATCTGCACTTTGGCGATAAGCCGGCCAAAGACGATACACCAGACTACTAGCACAAGTGATGCCCAATGCGATCGCTAACCCCAACAGTAGGGCTTGAGGAGTTCCCTGTAGCGGGAGGAGCGTTACCGAACCCAGATGCAGCCAAACCTTGGCGATAAAGAGTAAGATTACCGCTGTCACACCCATAGCGATTAACACTTGGGTGCGCGTTAGGGGTTCAAATTCGGGATTGTCAGGAAGCTGTTTTGCCACGAACAGATAAGCAATGCAATGACGATAGGGACGGACTGAGAGCGTCAGCACTAATCCCAGTACGATGAGCGACTAGGACACCCAGAGCCTCTAAATACGAGTGTACCCCGATCGCTTCGATCCCTAAGGATTCTGGAGGAACTTGCATGGAGGTTTGATTTTCCTCGACAGCAATAATTAGCGCTCTCGATTGGCTGAAGCTAAGTAAAGCGCTTCCACCACAAGCGGTTGCCGGGACTACGACAGCATCGACATCTTTTGCCCAAATATCTCCTGGAAACGTAAAATTTTGTGTCTGGGCTGGGGAATAGGAAGAAGGCGTGGAGATATTGCCAGAAGAGCGTCCGACTGATGGTGCCACAAATTGCGGGGCGCGACTCAGCCCGACGAGAACGCAGGGTAAGAAGGTATAGCCGATTTCCTCAGCGGCCGAGCGAGGAGACAAATCGGGGTCGAGGGGTAAGGGCATCAGGGCGGGAGCATGAGCGCAAGGGACTTGAAAGGTACGCACGATGAGGTGACTAATGACAGCCTCGGCACCGGCCAAGGGGTCTACTCCCTGTCCGTGGCGGTACGCTTGCAAGGCTTCGCTACCTGTATCATCTGGGAAACGGGCAACTACTGCGATCGCATCTGCCCTTGCCTGATGAATTAAAACGTCAGCGGCTCGTAGTAAACTACCGGGATTGCCAATGGTTCCCCAACTCGCGCCCGATGCGGCTGTCCGCAGTTCTACGTTTAAAGGCGCATCAGTGACTACGTAATCAGTGAGATTTAGCCCCAGTGTTGCTCTTGTCGCATCCGCCGCTTGGAGGTGTCGCAGACGCAACTCTGGCTCAATCGAGCGATCGAGGATTAATCCTACCCGGTTTTGATGGACGGGTCGCAGCCCCCAGCATCCCGCTGCAAATTTGTCAAGTCCATACCCTTCTACGTAGAAAGCATTGGGTAGATTCCAGTACAACTGGGCACCGTTGAGGACGTTGGGGTGAGTAATGAGGCGATCGCTAATTTGCGCGATCGCTTTGGCTACGGGTAGGGCATCCCCCGCGTAACCACCAATTGATGCCCCTACGCCTGTAGGAACAATCAAAACAACCGTAAAAGGACGTTGAGTCATCGCAAGAACGAAGTAGGCAAGATGCTAGCGCCTCCCAGGATAAAGTAGTTGCCCTACCCCAGCCAAGACGCAGCACTAACGTGCTTGTGTTGATAATTCGTCCTCTTGCGCTGTTACAATCGCCTCTACTTGAGCTTTTTGGCGATCGGTATCCACACTAGTCACTGCCCAACGGAGAGGTTCTCCGCGTTTTTGTAACTCTTCTTCTATAGCTTGTTGCAGTTGCGCGGGGGTTTCCTGAAGGTCAATTTCTGCGGTGATGAAGTGAGTTGTCATTGTTGCTCGTTAAAGGCTATGCCTAAATTAAATCTTTAACTCATTATCAACCAAGAGGGCTGGAGTACCTGTCGTATGCGAAAAATCTGGCAACAGAAAACTTGGTTCGCATCCCTTGGAGTAGCATTAGCATTGGGGTCAAATTTGGCGCAAGCGGCGATTTACGACCGAAATGGCAACAAATTACCGGATGCTGAGGTGAATTCTCCCAACGTGAATTGGGAGCTTTTAACCGCCGAACGGGGCAAGACTTACAATGGCGTCGGTTTATTAGAGCAGAGGGGTGAAGGATTTTGCACGGCTTTTTTTGTCAATACTGAAGGGGACGACAAAGCTCCAGCTTATGCGATAACAAACGGTCATTGCTCGGACAATTCAAGATTTCCAAATGCCAAAGAAATTCTGATTAATCGCCCTGCCAGTCTCATCTTTAAGTTGAATTATTTTAGGAATGGTAA
>DATNPC010000753.1:0-5121 GCA_036703375.1 Allocoleopsis sp. | reverse complement strand
TAACATTGGCATTCATGGAATCCCTCACCATTTATGGTTTGGTTATCGCCCTTGTTCTGCTGTTTGCCAACCCCTTCTCGTAGTAATCGTTATTAGTTAGTTGTTAGTAGTTAGTCGTCGATAGCACTAGCTACTAACCGCTAACAAAGCTCAGCTAATTAGCTGGCCCAAAGGATAGCAACTGGGTCTTAAAATTATGACACATTGGACAATTTTGCTAGCTGTTGAAGCCGCTGAAACAGCTGCCAAAGAAGGGGGATTGTTTGATTTCGATGCAACCCTGCCCTTGATGGCAGTACAGTTTTTAGTTCTGGTGGTACTGTTGAATGCGGTGTTCTACAAGCCACTGGGCAAGGCTATTGACGAGCGAGCTGAGTACATCCGAACCAATCTTTTACAAGCGAAAGAACGTTTAGCGAAAGCGGATAACCTAGCCAAGCAATACGAGCAAGAGCTAGGAGAAACTCGCCGCAAAGCCCAATCGACAATCGCAGCAGCTCAAGCAGACGCACAAAAAATTGCGGCAAGTAAAATCGCTGAAGCTCAAGCTGAAGCTCAAGCCAAACGGGAGAAAGCTGCTGACGAGATAGAGGCTCAGAAGCAGGAGGTTATGCAAACGCTTGAACAACAAGTGGATGCACTCAGCCGTCAAATTCTGGAAAAACTCTTGGGACCAGAATTGGTCAAAAAGTAGTCAATTGAGCGATCGCAATCCAGAAGCGTTCCCGCAACAGGTGTGAGATAAGCGCGATTGGCGGAACAATAGCCACTCTACCGCCAAAGGAACGCTTCAGGCGCTAGTTACCCTTGCAGTGTACTGCTTGTATCGACCTATCAAGCAGATCGGCGCGAACGCGTGAAGCGCTAGAGCTAAAGGTGTATTCGCACCTGAAAAAGCGATCGCATTCTCAGACCGTCGCCCTTACGGATGAATCGCCGACTCAACCGATCTCTTTTCCGTTAGGTAAAGAGTCAAACTATGAACTCAGCAGCGCATTAGGAACACCATATCATGGGAACTTTCTCATTCCTGGCCACTGAAGCGGCTCACACCGCAGAATCTAGTGGTTTTGGTCTGAACCTCAACCTATTAGAGACAAACCTGATTAACCTCGCCATTGTCATCGGGGTACTATTTTACTTTGGCAAAAAAGTAGTAGGGAATGTCCTCAGCGAGCGTCGCTCACGCATAGAAGAAGAAATTAGAGATGCCGAGAAGCGCCAAAAAGATGCCGCCGCTGCCTTAGCAGACGCTCAGCAAAAGTTAGCCAAAGCTCAGGCAGAAGCCGAACAAATTCGAGCTACAGCAGCAGAAAACGCACAGACGGCAAAAGAAGATATCCTCGCTAAAGCCGCTCGGGATATCGAACGCATGAAAGAAACGGCCGCTAAAGATATGGATACGGCAAGAGAGCGAGCCATTGCTGAACTGCGCGAACGTGTTGCCGCTTTAGCAATCGCACGCGTCGAGTCGCAACTCAAAGATCACCTAGATGACTCCGCTCAACATCAACTGATTGACCGTAGCATCGCACTCTTGGGAGGTCGTTCATGAAAGACAGTTTATTAGGCGCTAAAGTCCTAGAGCCTTATGCCGAAGCCCTAATGTCCGTCGCTCAATCGAGTAACCAACTCGATAAGTTTGACGAAGACGTTAGCGCGTTTTTAAACCTCCTGGACAACTCAGAAGATCTACGAGTATTTCTCAGCAGCCCGGTAGTCAAAGAAGACGATAAAAAAGCTGTGTTGCGGCAGATTAGTGGGGAGCAACTTCACCCCTACATGATGAACTTTTTGATGCTTCTGGTAGATCGGCGGCGCATCAGGTTTTTAGACGGAATTTTAAAACAATTCCAGGCTCGACTTCGCCAGTTGAAACAAACCGTTCTTGCCGAAGTCACTTCAGCCGTAGAACTGACTGATGAACAACGACAAGCGGTCTCCGAGCAAGTCAAAGCCATGACCAATGCTCACGAGGTCGAACTCAATACCCAAATTGACCCGGATTTAATTGGTGGTGTCATCATTAAAGTAGGTTCTCAGGTGATAGATGCTAGCTTGCGAGGACAACTGCGCCGCATCGGTATCACTCTAGGCCGTTCGGCGTAACAAAAAGAATTCTCCGAGTCAGAAGCCAGAATTTCTCATCTTCCTAAATGCTGGATTCTAAAAAATTTGGTCTAGCAACTAACAACTAACAACTAATAACTAACAACTGAAATGATCAGCATTAGACCGGACGAAATTAGCAACATTATTCGGCAGCAAATCGAGCAATACGACCAAGACGTCAAAGTTTCCAACGTTGGTACCGTTTTGCAGGTTGGTGACGGGATTGCCCGGATTTATGGCTTAGAAAAGTGCATGGCCGGGGAATTGGTGGAATTTGAAGACGGCGAGGTTGGCATCGCTCTGAACCTGGAAGCCGACAACGTGGGTGCCGTGTTGATGGGTGATGGCCGAGGAATCCAAGAAGGTAGCTCCGTTACCGCTACCGGAAAGATTGCTCAGGTGCCTGTGGGAGAAGCGATGATCGGTCGCGTCGTGGATGCCTTGGCTCGTCCGCTTGATGGGAAGGGCGACATTCACACCACCGAATCTCGTCTGATTGAATCCCCCGCCCCTGGTATTATCCAACGTCGTTCAGTTTACGAGCCGATGCAAACGGGAATCACCGCTATTGACGCGATGATTCCCATCGGACGGGGTCAACGGGAGCTAATTATTGGCGACCGTCAAACTGGCAAAACATCAATTGCGATCGACACCATCCTCAACCAAAAAGAAGAAGATGTAATTTGCGTCTACGTTGCGATCGGTCAAAAGGCGTCCACCGTTGCTCAGGTCGTCAATGTGCTCCAGGAAAGAGGAGCATTAGATTACACGATTGTCGTCGCAGCAAATGCCAACGACCCGGCTACCCTACAGTACCTAGCTCCCTACACCGGTGCAACCCTGGCTGAGTACTTCATGTACAAGGGGAAAGCGACGCTGATCATCTATGATGACTTGTCCAAGCAAGCTCAAGCCTATCGTCAAATGTCTCTGCTCCTGCGTCGTCCGCCCGGACGTGAAGCGTATCCTGGAGACGTGTTCTACATTCACTCTCGCTTGTTAGAACGGGCAGCTAAGCTGAGTAACGAACTGGGCGAAGGTAGCATGACTGCGCTGCCGATTATCGAAACCCAAGCGGGTGACGTGTCAGCGTATATTCCCACGAACGTGATTTCGATTACCGACGGTCAGATCTTCCTCACCTCCGACCTATTCAACGCTGGTTTGCGACCTGCGGTTAACCCTGGTATTTCCGTATCACGGGTAGGTTCTGCCGCACAAACCAAGGCAATGAAAAAGGTTGCTGGTAAGTTGAAGCTGGAACTGGCACAGTTCGACGACTTAGCCGCGTTTGCTCAGTTTGCCTCAGATTTGGATGCAGCAACCCAAGCTCAGTTAGCACGAGGCGCACGGTTGCGGGAAATTTTGAAGCAGCCCCAGTACTCGCCGTTAGGTGTTTACGAGCAAGTCGCGATCGTATATGCCGGCCTCAATGGCTACCTGGATGACCTGGCAACTGATAAGGTCACCAGTTTCGCTCAGGGATTGCGAGAGTACTTGAAAACCAGCAAGCCGAAGTACGGCGAAATCGTGCGGAAAGAGAAGCAGCTAACGGATGAGGCAGAAAGCCTTCTGAAGGAAGCGATCGCTGAATACAAGCAAACCTTCCTGGTATCCGCCTAATTGGTTATTTGTTAGCGGGTTAGTGGTTAGTAGCAACCCACTACTAACTACTAACTACTAACTACTAACTACTAACAAAGGACAAGACTATGGCTAATCTAAAATTAATTCGCGATCGCATTCAGTCGGTCAAAAACACCAGGAAAATCACCGAAGCGATGCGCCTGGTTGCGGCGGCTAAAGTGCGTCGCGCTCAAGAACAGGTAACTGCCACCCGCCCCTTCGCCGATCGCTTGGCACAAGTTCTCTACGGTTTACAAAACCGCCTGCGCTTTGAAGATGCTAATCTGCCCCTGCTTCGGCAACGCGAGGTTAAGTCTGTAGGCTTGCTAGTCATTTCAGGCGATCGCGGTTTGTGTGGTGCTTACAATACCAACGTCATCCGCCGTGCCGAAAACCGCGCCAAGGAACTCCAACGGGAAGGACTCGATTATAAATACGTAATCGTCGGACGCAAAGCCCTCCAGTATTTCCAGCGCCGCGATCAACCCATTGATGCCAGCTACACGGGCTTAGAGCAAATTCCGACGGCAGCAGAAGCGTCAGAGATTGCAGACGAATTGCTCTCCCTGTTCCTATCCGAATCTGTGGACCGGGTTGAATTAGTCTATACCCGATTCGTCTCCTTAATTAGTTCTCGACCAGTGGTTCAAACCTTGCTGCCCCTAACACCGCAAGGATTAGAATCACAAGATGACGAAATTTTTAGGCTGACGACGCGAGGTGGAAGCTTCGAGGTGACACGGGAGAAAGTGGCAACTCAAGTCCTTCCCTTCCCTCGTGACATGATCTTTGAACAAGATCCAACCCAAATTCTCGACGCCCTGTTACCCCTGTATCTGAATAACCAATTACTGCGGGCTCTGCAAGAGTCAGCGGCGAGCGAACTAGCTGCCCGGATGACAGCAATGAATAACGCCAGCGACAACGCGGCGGAACTCGTCAATACGCTAACTCTGTCTTACAACAAAGCCCGACAGGCTGCCATTACTCAGGAAATTCTAGAGGTTGTTGGTGGTGCCGAAGCTTTGAGCGGCTAGATTCAGTTTTCATACTGCATCAAGCAAATGCGTCTGGGATAACTCAGGCGCGTTTTTTGTTTTGTATGGGTTTTGATATTCTTGTTAAACAGTGGAACATATAGCAGTCGCCAAGGCGATTAGGACAAAGATAAATGATGAAACCTTTACCAGCTAATCTTTTCCCTTCTGCCTTCTGCCCTATGCCTTCTGCCTTTTGCAATAAGCTGCTACGCAGATAATTTGCATAAAATGGTAATTGGATAAACCTGAGCATCTACTGCTATGCCAGCGCCAAATTATCTCACTCCTACTCAAAAAGAAAATTTACAAAAAGCCCTGCGTGAGAGTAATTGCCCTCACT
>DATNPC010000752.1:0-5659 GCA_036703375.1 Allocoleopsis sp. | reverse complement strand
ACCACGAGTCTCAGTTCCGACTCGATTGCCTAAACCAACCGTTCGTTCAGTGACGCTAACCACCGAAACGCTGGGATCGGGAAGTGAGGGCGTTGGTTTTGGCAGAAAGCCTCCAAGGGTCTTTAACAAATCGCTCAACATCGCCAGATTCCCGCTCCGAAAAAACTACCGCTTGCTCCAAGCCTCGGACTGGCATGATGGAGAGTCTCTCACTCCCTCAATCCAGAACTGTTTGGTGCTTCCTGCAATTGCAACATCTCAGTTGTTGTCTGCATCTCAATCCTGAGCTATGCAAGCGGGCTCTGACAGTACCCCACTGGGTACTCTTCCAGCATGGGGAATTGGGAAGGCGCAATATAGCAATTCTCAGTTGCGTGGGACACAGATTGCTTGTAGGGGCGATTCATGAATCGCCCCTACGATGTGTCTATGCAACCGAGAACCGCAATAGACAAAACCCTTGGAGTTGATTCCAAGGGTTCGTTCTTTCTAGCTTAGGAGCTGATGCTGAGACAGCCCAGTCCCACTAAAAGGTAAGTTTGGGAATTGCGAGCTTCGCTAAATCTGAGAGTATAGGGTTGAGATGAAAAATTGATGAAGAAAAAGGGAATTTTTCGGGAATTTAGGGTTATTAGTCACTAAAAAGGTCACTTGTTATACCAGAATCTGAGTGACCGCAGCATTGGAGTGGGGCGGCGACAGGAATCGCTACAGGAGTCGATACGGATGTCTGTGGTTGCACGGGGTGAAGGCTATCGTTCGGTTGGAAACTTCCCTGAGGAGGTGGATTCCCGTCGAGGTTTCCCCCCAATGATTGAATTAACTCCTGTCTAATGCCTTGGCTCACCTCATGCCCAATTAGTTCTCCAATCGTTTGTAGAGAGGAGCGAATTGTAGTAGTCAACTCTTCCAGAATGTATTGAGCAGAACGCAGGTTTTCTAAGTAGTTGTGCGTCGCGTTCAATTGTTGTTCTAAATCCCTCACACGGTCTTCGGTTTCAAGGATTTTCCGTTCTAGTATGGGTTTGTCGGACATGGCTCACCTCGATGGCAATGGATAAAAACAGTTGGGTGCTGGGCAATACATCTGAGCGCTAGCGTACAGGGAGAATAGACCGTTTACGCTAGGTGTAGGGTTTTAGGCTTGGGTTAGCGGTTAATAATCTGCTTAAAAGCGATCGCACCGCAGGACGTTGTGCCAGCAACAGACGGCTGGAGCGTATTGAGTTCCATGGTTTCTGGCAGGTTACTACCATTGGACAGTGTACTCAAACTGTCTTTTTCACGGATAAACAGCCTCGTTCAGGAATGAAGGGGAAGAAAGATTGCCTCTGAGCAATATCCTGAACGAGCCAGAAATTCTTTTTTAACTGAATCTTAACCAGCGCTGTCCCCTTGCTAGCTATGATCTACACATGGTGCAAAATAGCTTAACAATTCAAGCTATCAAGTATTGACCCTTCTTGTCAGTGACGACAAGTAAAAATTTTCAGGGTCAACACCCCTAAGCGCATCTCACACTAGGTGAGCATTTCTCCCAGCCTATTTTGGTGAGTATGACATCCAAAATCTGTTAGCAGGATTTGGCAGCGAATACTACTGAAACTAAGTCTCTTGCACCAGACTAAGGCTTAAGAGTGGGGATTTGTAGCAGTAAATATAGCCGTGTAATGCAATTTAGACGATTCACTAACTAAAGAGGATTTTATGGAGTTGGAGTTAGGGTTAAAGTTACTACTCCAAGGGCTACCAACGATCGCAAAAATATTCATTGCGTTACAAGAAGAGAGGCTGCGACAGCTCAAGCAGCAACGAGCGAAAGAGGCTTCTCAGTTCAATCCTCCTATTCGCCCTCGTCTACCTCAAAACAGTGCAGATTTGCACAAGTGGCGCTTTGAGCAAGAAAAATCTCTCCAACACCAATTAGCTGCTTATCACCGCGAGACACAATTAAACTTAGCCTCTTATCAACGAGAAACCGCTCTCCAGTTGCCGGAAAGCCACAAAATTCTTGATAACTGGCCCTTGAAGTTATTTCCTTCGCAACTATTAACTGCTCGCGATCGCGATCGCATCCCGCTGCAAATTTTCATCTCGCCGCCTCGACTCCAGTCCGTGCGACTGGGCGAAATTACTCAAGCGCTACCCGAAATCGAGCAGAACTTAGCTCAAAGCATTGGGGAATTTTTGAGCCAAAATTATCCGCTCAGCAGTCAAGAACGGCCAACTGAATTTTTAGCCGGAGCTTGGGAAAGTGAACGCTTCCATCGAGAAGCCAGTATCAAGGCTCTATTTGAGCGGCTAAAATCCGAACCGACATTAATTCTAGAATCAGAAATTGTTGGAGATTCTCTAAATTTCCGCATCGCCTACTGGGGATTGGGGCAAAAAAACTATTGCTATCAAACCATTCTTTCTCAGCTCAATTATCGGGATATTCTTTATGCCTCAGCTAAAAGTCGTGCTTTAAAGTGGAAAGAAACCGCGAATCGACTGTTAGCTTGTGGCGAAAGTCCCGAAGATATTAAGCGTCTGGGTGGAGATAATAGCTTTAACCTGGAAGTTTTAGAGAAGGAAGCGAAATGGCAAAGTCATGGGATTGACACGAGCGAGTTAGCTCTGGAGTATAAGGTCAACCATAAAGATTTTGTCGCGCTATCTCAGTTATTGATCGCCTGCCATTGCCTAGTTGCTGGTTGGGTAGCGGATGCCCATCATCTCATTCATTACGACGTGCCACCGTTACTGCCTGAGCTATTACCGGGTTTGCTGGAAAAGGCTGGCGATTGCGAACTCACTCCAGAGGTGATTAAAACAACCCTATCCGGTTACAAAGCGATTTTTCAAAGTTTAGAGGTTGAACGCCCTTTATGGGTGCCGGAACTGGCTTTAAAATTAGCTCGAAGTTTGGCGTGTTTGCCCGATCGCACTTGGGCAAACGAGCAGGTGAACTACTCGCTCAACGCTTGGCTGGAACAACGTCAAGTGCAACCCACGGAAGGACTCGATCCGCTAGAGGCAATGCGATCGGTTGTAACCAGCGAAGACCAGAATTATTTAGAGAACCTCCAACACTGTTTAATCGCTCTTGGCGATGAGCAAAGACTTGCTCAGGTCAATCGCCTGCTACCCCTGCTTCAAGCAGCGAACAGCGAACAGTTATCAGTGACCCAATTTGCGATAGGGATTGAACCCCAACTGAAACTGACTACCGATCGAAGTGAAAAACTCTCACTCCTACCGAAAGTCAATAGTAACCAACTGCTTGCTGCTCACTGTTCACTGAACACTGCTGATGGTTTGAGTGTGCGTCAGGCATCAAGGCATAAACCTAAACTGGAAGCCGTTTCTCTCCTCCATACCCTGACCGGTCATTCCGGCAGAGCGGCTTCCATTGCTGTCAGCTTTGATGGAAAAACGATCGCGAGTGGTGGTGATGACAACACGATCAAACTGTGGAATTTAGGGACTGGCGAACTCCTCCATACGCTAGCTGGAGAGTCAGGACGGGTTTTGACAATCGCTCTGAGCCCGGATGGTCAGACTCTAGCCAGTAGTCACAAAACCAGCGATCGCAGTTGTATTAAAATTTGGCATCTGGGTACGGGCGAACTTCTGCGTACCCTGACTGGGCATAACAAATGGATTTATTCCCTTGTCATTAGTCCTGATGGCAAAACCTTGGTGAGTGGGGGTTATAAAATCAAGATTTGGGATTTAACCACTGGCGAATCCTTGCATACTCTGGCTGGTCACAAACAATGGGTTTATTCCCTCGCGATTAGCCCAGATGGACAGACTTTGGTGAGTAGTGGCGGGGATAAGACGATCAAGATTTGGGATTTGGGTGCCCAGACGCGATCGCAAGAGTCGCCTTTTCTCACGCTGAGAGGACATGCAGACTGGGTGAGAACAGTTGCCATCAGCCCTGATGGACAAATTCTTGCCAGCGGCAGTGATGACAACACGATTAAACTGTGGCACTTAGAGACGGGAAAACTCATCCGTACCCTTGTCGGACATTCAGATTGGGTTTTATCTCTTGCGATCGAACCGGATGGACAAACCCTAATCAGTGGGAGTCGGGACAATACGATTAAGCTCTGGGAACTGGAGACAGGAAAACTTCTCCGGACTCTGACTGGGCATAAAAAATGGGTTTATTCCCTTGCCGTCAGTCCCGATGGTCGCACGTTGGCGAGTGGCAGTGAAGATAAGACGATTAAGATTTGGCAAGCTGTGTAGGGTCAGTATCGACCCCAAAGAGTAAAAGGACGAATGAATTCGAGTACCTTCTCAGTTCGTCCTTTTCAATCCTCTTGTGACTATTGACACTCACCGCAAAGAGAGCTATTAATGACAACTCTGTTTTATGGTTTTCCGTTTCGAGTCTAATGAAAATTGCTCTCAAGAAACGTTTAGGAAATCCGAACAAGGATACAGAACTTTTGTTCGGCAAGACAGTGCAGTACCAACCCGTTATCTCGTAGATAAACCCCGATAATTCAGCCCAATTGAACAATGATAGATACGGTGTTGGATCGAGCAAAAAGCTGTGGGTTTGTTTGCAAGGAGTATATTGAAGGGTCTTGGCAAATTTTTCCCCAACAGCCAACAGAAAAATGGAAAATGCACTTATCAGGGGACAGATGGTTACTGACAATTGGCGATGTCCCTCAAGTTAAGCTTCACCCACACGAAGCGATCGCCTTTTTAGAACGTCGTGGTCTCGAAATTTAGACATTACAATTATTCTGTGAATGCCCTGCTCTTTTTTGCAAAGCCGCTAACATTTGAGGCTTTACCTCGCGAATCCAATTGTCAAAATCAAAGCTATCCAAGACTTCACTATCTTGAATTTTACTGGGTTGTGATGATGGATTTTTTTTTAAGTTGGTAACCATTTTGACCGACGCTGGAACAAGTACACCTATAACTAAATTGTGGCAAACTACGAAGCCCATGCCTATGGCCTTAGGTATAGTTTTATTTTAGTCATGCAAGACTTGCAAAATTATAATGCATTTTAGGAATAACATAAACGCCGCAGAGCTAGATGGGCTGATTTGAACATCAGGCAGAAAGCACAAGGAATCAGACTTTTTAGGCGTTTTGGTGGACGCTGTTGATGCGTCACAACTTAAGTAATTGTACTCAATAAAATTCTCTCATTAAACTAAAATAACTGCTCCAACATTGGGAATTAAAGGTCAATTATTCTGAAGGACAAAGCAGGAGGAGACAGTTGATGATGATGACTCAAGTCCAAGCGATCGGTCTTTGGTGCATTCGCCTTGGTAAAATTCAGTACGCTTCGATTCATGTTATATCAATTTAAATTTCAGCCTTACCAGCGTCGTTTTCAACGTCCTCTTGCCACCGCTCACGGCAACTGGGAAGTCCGAGAAGGTATTATTGTCAGTCTTGTCGATCAAACCGGACGAGTAGGTCAAGGCGAAATTGCTCCTATTTCCTGGTTTGGTTCCGAAACGTTGGAGCAAGCTTTAGCATTTTGCCTGCAATTACCCTCCCAGATTGCCGACACAGAAATTTTCTCTATCCCATCCGAATTGCCAGCTTGTCAATTTGGTTTTGAGTCCGCTTGGGAAAGAGTGAGTGGGGAGATGGGGAGATGGGGAGATGGGGAGACGGGGAGATG